>USHI01000142.1 GCA_900554405.1 uncultured Eubacteriales bacterium
GGCTCCGCCGCCTGCTCGATACCCCGCTCGACACCTTCGGCTTGTCGCAGCGCATCGTCCGGGCGTGCCGGGGGCTGGGGGTCTTCACCGTTGTCGGTATCAACACCGCCGTTTCCGCAGGGTATGGAGATAACGCCTTCTTTGCCGTGTTTCTCGGTATGACAACCGGTATCGGCGGCGGGATAATACGCGATATCGTCGTGCGCGAGGTGCCGCTTGTGCTTTCCAAACGCATTTATGCCGTTGCTTCCATGTGCGGCGGTATCGTTTATTACCTTCTCCGCATTGTTGCCGGCGCGGGCGGCGTTGTAAGCGCCGTGCTCGGCATTGCCGTTGTGTTTGCCCTTCGTCTGCTTGCTTCGGTATTCCGCTGGGATCTTCCGCGGGCGATAGATTAACCGTATCGCCCGGCGCCGCAGTCATTCCGCAATGCTCCTGCGCCGCTTCGAGAAAAGCCTTTTCTTCCTCCGACACGTTTTCCGTGTGCGGGGGAAGCTCTTTTTTGCGATCTGTTTCCTTTACGGGGTAGGAATGCGAAAGATAAAGCGAAAGCTTTGCACATTCAGGGCCGATCAGCTCATAAAGCACGCTGGACGCGAGTATGACCGTCGGCAATGCCGCGCCCTCGCTGCCGCCGAGCGTTCTTGCGCCGAGCGCAGCCAGCCCGATCGCCACGCCCGCCTGCGGGATAAGCGCCAGACCGAGGTAATTCCGCAGGCTTTTTTCGCTTTTTACCGCCGCACAGCCGGCAAATGCACCGACGTATTTCCCCGCGATACGGGTGATAAAGTAAACTATCCCGACAAGGAACAGCGGACAGCTGCCGAGCTTTTCGCCCCCGGTGAGCGCACCGAGATCAAAAATTATCCCGGAGCGGACGAAGAAAAGCAAAAGCACCGGCGGACTGAAATAATTCAGCTGCCGGAACAGCTTTGAATCGCCGGTTATATTGATATACACCGCGCCCATGGATATACAGCCGAGCAGGGGCGAGGTATCCAGCAATGCGCACACGCCGCAGAAGGTGAAAAGCACCGCGATAAGTATTATCAGGCGGTTGTCGGTCGAGCGGCGGGAGGGCATGAGCAGCTTTATCAGAAAACCGAACGCACAACCGAGCAAAAGCACAAAAATGTTTGCCAGCAGCGGCTTTGCCACGCTCCAAACGTCAAGCCCGCCCGCGCCGAGAGACATGGAGACGGATATCGCGATACTGAATGCGATAAGTCCTACCGCATCATCCATAGCGACCACCTGCAAAAGCGTACTCACAAAATTGCCGGAAGCGCCTGTCTGCCTTATCGTGACAACGGTGGAGGCGGGCGCCGTTGCGGCGGCAAGCGCGGCAAGAACGGCGGAAACCCCGGCGCCGAGCCCGAGCAGGAAATATGCCGCGGCAAAAACGAAAAGCGATGCCATGAGCGATTCGAAAACGGTTATTACAGCCACGCGAACGCCGTTATGCCGCAGTTCGTCGAACCGGAAGAATTCACCCGCGCTGAAGGCGATAAAGGCAAGCGCGATATCGGCGATAAAATCCATGCCCTGTGCGATATCCTGCGGCACAAGCGATAAGCCGTACTGCCCGAGCAGGATCCCGGCGATTATGTAAGCCGTTACGTTCGGGATATGCAGAAGCTTTGTGACACGCGTCATTGCAAAGCCGGCAAACAGCATCAGTGCGACGGATATTATCACCCCCGCCGCGGATACCGGCGGGTTCAGCTTTTCGTAAATAAATTCGGGCATTCCGGGCAACTCCTTCCGTTGAAAAACATACACCCCGGCGGCAGTTTGCCGTCGGGGTTTCGGTTTGATATATATATATTACTCTTCCGGCGGAAAAATGCAAGTGTTTTTTGTGCGGCCATAGTATTACGGCGCAGACGGATTTTTTTGCCGGTGCATACTTGAAAACAAGAAAAAATCGTGATACTCTGTACGTATAGCGCCGCTTTGCGGAAATATCAGCGGAGGTGAATATAATGTCTTGCTTTGAAAATGTGAAAAAGAACTTCGGCTTCGGGTGTATGCGCCTTCCGATGAAGGGCGAAGCGGTCGACAATGCCGAATTCTGCCGGATGGCGGATGAATTCATCGCGGCGGGCTTCAATTATTTCGATACCGCCCACGGTTATCTGGACGGCAAAAGCGAAGTCGCAGTGCGCGAATGCGTTGTGGACCGCTACCCGCGGGATGCCTTCGTACTTGCCGACAAGCTCACCGGCAACTATTTCAGGGATGAATCCGAGGTGCGCCCCTTCTTCGAAAGCCAGCTCGAAATAATGGGCGTGGACTATTTCGATTTCTATCTGATGCACGCACAGAACCGCGAAAGGTACGAGCATTTCAAGCGCTGCCGCGCCTATGAACAGGCGATACAGCTGCGCAGCGAGGGGAAAATACGGCATTTGGGCGTTTCCTTCCACGATAAAGCGGAGGTGCTGGAAACGATACTTACCGAATACCCGCAGCTCGAATTCGTGCAGATCCAGCTTAATTATATCGATTACGACGATCCTGCCGTTCAATCCCGCCGCTGTGCGGAGGTATGCCGCAGGCACGGCAAGCCGATGATCATCATGGAGCCGGTAAAGGGCGGCAATCTTGTAAACCTTCCGGATGATGCAAAGGCGGTCTTCGATGCGCTCGGCAATTCGGATTATGCTTCCTATGCGCTGCGCTTTGCCGCCGGCGAGGAGGGCGTTTTCATGGTGCTTTCCGGCATGAGCAATCTCGAACAGACACGCTCCAATATCGCTTCCATGAAGGATTTCAAGCCGCTTGACGTGCGCGAGAGGGAAGCGGTAAGCAAGGTCTGCGGGATATTCCGTTCCGAAAACCTTATCCAGTGCACCGCCTGCCGCTACTGTATCGCGGGCTGCCCGAAGAAGATACAGATACCGGATCTGTTTTCCTGCCTGAATGCGAAGGTTATATTACACGCTTGGAATGCCGATTCCTATTACGGCGTACATACCGCCCACGGCGGCAAGGCATCCGATTGCATAAAATGCGGCAAATGCGAAAAGGCGTGCCCGCAGAATCTTCCCATACGTTCACTGCTCGAGCAGGTGGCAAAGACATTCGAAAAGGAGAAAGAAAATGCTTGAAAATGCACTTAAACAAAGAAATATCACGCGTGCGCGTGCGGTCGGAGTGAAATCCGCCGTTTCCGCGGCGCTTATCGCCGCTTCCGTGCTGCTCCCGCAGCTTGTCCACGCGCTTTACGGCGCCGCCGGCGGGGCGAAATTCCTGCCGATGTATATCCCCGTGCTGCTGGGCGGCGTGCTTCTCGGCAGGGTCTGGGGCGTTTGTGTCGCCGTTGCTTCGCCGGTGGCAAGCTATCTTGTCACGCTTTCGCTCGGCAACCCGATGCCCGCCGCCGCAAGGCTCCCTTACATGATCGTCGAGCTTGCCGTATTTGCACTTGTCTCCGGTGCGTTTTCCGGCGCGATATACGTCGATCTCCGCAAGGCATTCCCGGTGTGCGCGTTGGCGGCTGTCTGCGGCAGGGCGGTATATGTCCTGATGAACATCAAAAACCTTTCCGCGGCTCTTGCCGTTGTCCGCGGCGGAATTCCGGGGCTTGTCATACTCGCCGCAGCCGTAC
>USHI01000143.1 GCA_900554405.1 uncultured Eubacteriales bacterium
GTCCGTAGTACAATCGCAAATCGCGCGAAACGGCGCCGTTTACACCGTCTCGCCGTCTGCTGCACATCCGCCCGTCACGGCACGGGGCGGAAGAGACGAAAGGATACAGATGCCCTTCTCTATGCACACCCACACCTGCGGCGAGCTCCGCGCCGAGAACATAATAGCTCCCCCGCATGGAGCGGGAAAGATCGAGCGGGGCGCTGCCGCAGCGGACGGAGCGCGTGTCGATACGGTATGTACCGGGGGCAAGCATTTCCACCACACCGCCCATACAGCGGATTATTTCGAGCGCCGTCGCGATATCGCGCACATCGGGAAGATTTTCGAGCACGCAGACATCATTCACGAGTATTGTCGCAAAAATTATCGGGAGCGCGGCATTTTTCATGCCCCCGACGGTCACCGTACCCAAAAGCGGCTTGCCGCCGGAAATACAAAGCTTATCCATTTATACCCAAACACCTTTCGGTCGATTTGTTTTGCCGTAGCGGCGCGGACACAAAAAGAAGGTACTGCCGCACCGTATCAGCCTATGATAACATCCGCCGGCGGAAATGTCAAGGTTTTTCAGCGGGGTTTGCATTTACGCGCGCGGATATTACATTATATGCGCTTAATCGCTTCTTGACAAAACGGCTTTTGCGTAGCATAATAATAATAGGATATTTCCGCGCAGGGAACGCGCGTATGAAAGGATAAATATAAATGGCAAAAACCAAAAAACCGAAGACGGAGGTAGTATTTCTCGGGGGCGTGGACGGAATCGGCATGAACATGACAGCCTTTTCCTACGGCAACGACATTATAGCGGTCGATTGCGGCGTTGCTTTCCCGGAGGATGATATGCTGGGGATCGATCTTGTTATCCCCGATTTTTCATACCTCGAAAGCAATGCGGAAAAGGTGCGCGCGCTCTTTATCACGCACGGGCATGAGGATCACATCGGCGCGGTGCCCTACTTTTTGAAGAAATTCCCCAGCATACCGGTATATGCCACTCCGCTCACCATCGGGATAATCGAAGGCAAGCTCGCCGAACACGGCATCCGAAATGCAAAGCTCTGCCGCGTGCACGCGGGCGACACCGTCCGCGCCGGCGTTCTCGAAGTCGAATTTATCGCGGTGAACCATTCCATGCCGGATTCCTGTGCCGTGTGCATAAGCACCCCGGTGGGAAGGATACTCCACACCGGCGATTTCAAGGTGGATTTCACCCCGGTTGGCGAACACCCGATCGACCTTGCCCGCTTTGCGGAGCTGGGGCGCAAGGGGATACGTCTGCTTCTGTGCGACAGCACCAACGCCGAACGCCCCGGCTACACGCCGAGCGAAAGCTCGCTTGCCGTCAGCTTCGACAGGCTGCTCGGCGGCGAAAAAAGGCGCGTCGTCATCGCGACATTTTCCTCCAACGTACACCGCGTGCAGCAGATAATAAACGCTTCCGAAAAATACGGCAGGAAGGTCGCCGTCACGGGGCGCAGCATGCAGAACTTCTTCCGCGCGGCGACGGAGCTGGGGTATCTTGAGGTTGCCGACGGCACGGTGATCGACATTTCGGATATCAAAAAATACCCGCCGGAGCGGATAACCGTCGTCACAACGGGCAGCCAGGGCGAACCGATGAGCGCGCTTTACCGCATGGCGTTCGGCGAGCACAACCAGATCACGCTCGGAAGCGGGGATCTTGTGGTGCTTTCCTCCTCCGCCATTCCCGGCAACGAAAAATTCATCACAAAGATCATCAACGAGCTTTTCAAGCGCGGCGCGGAGGTCATAACCTACAACAATTACGACGTTCACGTTTCCGGCCACGCCTGCCGCGAGGAGCTGAAGCTGATGCACACGCTGACAAACCCGGAATTCTTTATCCCGGTGCACGGCGAATACAAGCATCTTATCGCTCATGTGGATATCGCACGCTCGCTGGGCATGGAGGATAACCGTATAATCATCCCCGAAGTCGGCGGTGTCGTGGAGCTGAGCAAGCGCAGCATGAAGCACGGCGGCACCGTTGAAGCCGTCGGCATAATGATCGACGGGAACGGCGTCGGCAATATCGGCGGCGTTGTCCTACGGGACCGCAAAAAGCTTTCCGAGGACGGCGTGATAATCGTTTCCGCCTGCGTGGATGCCTCCGGCGGCGAAATCGTGACACAGCCGGAGATCGTGACCCGCGGCTTTGTTTACGAGCGCGAAAGCGAGGATATGCTTTCCGATCTTTCGGAAGCCGTCTGCAATTCGCTCGGGCGTTCCTTTGCCCGCGGCGTGGACGATCTTTCGGTGCTCAAATCCCGCTTGCGCGACGATATTTCCGAATTTGCGCGCAAGCGCACGAAGCGCCGCCCGATGGTCATCACGATGCTTTTCGATATAACGGTATAATTTCACAAAAAAGCACAGCGCCCCCGCCGCTTTGGCGTGGGCGCTGTTTTTTTTGCAGCTTTTTATTTGTGGTTGGGCAGGAGCGAAACGGCATCCGTAATTGTCTTTTCGAGCGCTTCACTGCCGTATTTGTCCACCTCGGCTTTGTTCTTTTCGCCGTGGGTGAGACAGCCGGCACCGCCGATACAGCCGCCGACACACGCCATCCCCTCGATAAAGTTCGCATCCAGGAGATTTTTGCTCTTTTTGAACAGCGCGGTACGGCATTCCTCGATCCCGTCGCAGGCGCAGTTTTTCAGCTCGAAGCCGGTAATATCCTGCTCCTTCAATGCCTGTGCGACCGCATCCGAAAGCCCGCCGCTGCGCGCAAAGATCCTGCCGAAATAGGATGCGTTGTCCAGAATATCCTCCGGCAGCGCGGTTATATCTATGTCGCGGCTGTCGAACAACGCCTGAAGCTCCTCGAACGTAAGCGCCACATCGACATACGGGCTGACGGAATCCTTCTTTACCTCTGCCTTCTTTGCGGTGCAGGGGCCGATAAACACCACCTTGCAGGGCGCTTCGTGCTCCTTGATATATTTCGCGATCTGCGCCATCGGCGAAAGATTGTGCGAAATATAAGGCACCAGTGCCGGGAACGCCTTTTCGATATAGCTTACAAAGGCGGGGCAGCAGGAGCTTGTGAGAAAGCCCTTTTCGGCAAGCTCCTTCGATTCCGCAAGCGCGACCATATCCGCGCCGAGCGCCGCTTCGACAACGGTGTGGAATCCGAGCGCTTTAAGCCCGCTTATGACCTGGCCGAGACGCGCATATGTAAACTGGCTGGATATGGAGGGCGCGACAACGGCAAACACCTTGTATTCGGTATTGCCGCGGCTCTTTTTGATAACGTCTATCGCATCAAGTATATAGGATTTATCGCTTATCGCGCCGAACGGGCATTGATAAACGCAGGCTCCGCAGGCGATACATTTGGAATTGTCAATAGCGGCAGCCATGTTTTCGTTCATGGAAATCGCCTTGATCTTGCAGGCGCTTTCGCACGGGCGGCGGCGGTTGATTATCGCCGTATAGGGGCAGACCTTGGAGCAGGCGCCGCAGGATTTGCACTTTGCTTTGTCGATATGCGCGACATGGTTATCATCGAAGCTTATCGCGCCGAACCGGCATACGTCCTCGCAGCGGTGCGCAAGGCAGCCGCGG
>USHI01000144.1 GCA_900554405.1 uncultured Eubacteriales bacterium
GGTGGGTGACCGCGAAATAGATATCGGCTCCGGTATAAACGCCGGGATCGATTCCTGCCTGTGCCTTGCTCTTGATTATAATAACACCGCGGCGAAATACAAAGCAAGGGATTTTTCGGAGATACGCAAAATAATATTCGGCAGCTGATCTGTCCGGCGCAGCCGGTGGCTTTCCGATACAAAAAAGCAGAGCTGCGGGAAGACGTGAACGTCTTCCCGCAGCTCTTTATTTTCGGCGTGAATTATTTGATATATTCGGTGCCGATGGAATGTCTCTTCAGACGGATAAGATCTTCGAGCGCGATGGCGGAGCCGTCGTTCATTGCGGCTGCCTTTTTGCCCGCGGCGGAAAGATCGAAGGTGCCGAGAAATGCGCGCTTCGCATAGAGGTAGTCGACCGCGTCGATCCTGCCGTTGCCGTCGACATCGCCCTTGACAACGAGAAGGAATTCCTCTTCGCCGTTCACGAGCTTCATGCTGGTGGCGATCACGGCGGTATCGGCGACGGTGTTGCCCTTTGCATCGACAACGGTGAAATCGCTTACATTGAACTTCGTGCGGAGCTCGGAAAGCTTCGTGCCCTCCTTGATGCCGGTAACAAAGCCCTCTTCCGCGGTGTAGCCGGAATCGGTCGCGGGTTCAAGCGCGGTGAACGGGTCAACGAACTTGATATAAGCGCCGACACCGATCTTCTTTGTTGCAATATCCATGCCGTGCTGTTCGAGTATCTGACCGACCTTTATCTTCTGCCCTGCGGCAAAGTTTGCTTCGCTGTCCTCTGTATTTTTGATAGAGTGGTGAATAGCTATGAGATATTCGCCTTCGCCGAGCGTAACGGCTGCGGTGTTCGGGCCGATGCCCTGGGTTCTCTTGACAACCGCATAAGCCTGTTTTTCTTCATCCCACCTCACAAGGATATTGTTTGTCCATGCGTGGTTGGCTTTATCCACGGTAATTTCGCCCATATCCGGGGTGAAGACGGTTACGTCGCCGTCGCCTATCTTGGCGTCGAAATTGGTGACGGAAATACCGTTTTCGATAACATCACCGGAAACGCCGGCTTCGACCTCGTCTATCCAGACGAACTTCGGACCGAACGACGGGCAATAGATATGGAACTTGACATATCTGCCCTTGTTTATCTTTTCGGTTTCGAGCGTGAAGGTGTAGGTACGCCATGCGCCGGTAACGCTTTCGTCGCCGCTCTGAAGCACGCCGGCAGTGACTTCGCCGAGATCGGTGAAGTTTTCGCCGTCCTCGGAAACAAACGCGCGGATACCCTTGGATATATTGATGCCCCAGTTGCCGCAGGCGGAGTATACGCGGTAGAGGTTCGTTTCAAGCGATTCGCCGAGATCGACGGTCACTTCAACATAATCGGCTGTCCAACCGGCATATTTTGCCGTGCCGCCGTCCGGGCTGCCCTTTGCGCCGTCGGTAAGACGGACTCCGTCATCATCGTAAGTGTCGCCTCTGTTTGGGGCGGTGGTGGTATAGGCTTTGTTCTTGGTATAAATCTTTTCGGCATCGCCGGTCATTTCATACCAGGTTTTGAGCTCGTCATATACGCTGTTGATCTGTTCGAGCGTGGCATCCTCATTACCGAGCACCGCGACCGCTTCGTCATAAGCGGTGCGGAGCGCTTCGAGCGCAAGCTCGCTGTAATCACGGAAGTTGATCCCCGAAACGCTTGCGATAAGCTTCTGGAGATCCTCCTTGCCGGAAAGCGCGGAGGCAAGCTTCTGCAGAACCCTGCGGACTTCACCGGACATCGGTTCGCCGGCGAGGAGCGCTTCGGCTTCTTCGATAACGGCCTGAACAGCCGCGTTGGGCTTTTCGGCTATTTTGACCTTCGCATCGGCAACGGCTTCGCGGAGAGCGTTTTCAAGACCGGCATCACGCGCGCCGCTCTGCTTCACGACGAGTATGCAGTCCGCAACATTGCGGTTGTCGGTAACAAGCGCAAAGCCCGGTTTGCCGGTTTCGTCAAGGTTGGAAACATACATCGCCGTGCTTCCGCCGCCGTCCATACGGATAACGTTGTTGCAGCCCATTTCGATCATTGCGGAAGCAACGTCGCGCAGGGTTATGGAACGGCTGGAATCGCCGGTGGATCCGCCCTGTGAGGTGAAGAATACATAGGAGCCGTCCGGTCTGGTGCCGAACGCGGTCCAACGTGCCCATGTGGTGGTGGTTCCGTGGGAACCGATAGTATCATAAATAAGGGTCTGGTCCACGCCGTCCTTTACAAGCCAGCCGACATTGGAAATGATGCTGTTTGCATTTTCGGTGACGGAGCGGGAGCCTTCGATGGACTCATCGCAGGTGATGTTGACGGAATCGCCCGCAACAAGATCCTTGACATAAGCCGCCTTGGGGGAATCGCTTCTTACAAAGAGAACGAATTCATCGTCGGCAAGCTCGTGCTTCGCGGTCATTTTTGCGGTGTTGGTGGGGTTGCCCCGCTTCCATTCGGCATCTGTGCTGTACGAATCGGCACGGACCTCGACAACTTCGCCCTTAAGGGTGCCGCCGATGATAAGGCCGGTATTTTCGACCTTTTTGCAGACGACCTCATATCCCTTGCAGTTTTTGAAGGTGAGAGCGGAATCGCCGCAGTATTTGTCGAAATAATAGAAGTTGTTCTGCCAATTGGAGGTTCCGATGGCTTCGGTGGTGGGAGTGCCGTTGTCATTATTGAGGAAGCCGCCGGTCTTGTTGATGGCATATATGGCGTTGCGTATCTCCTCGCCTTTGATAAAGAGCTTATACTCGGGCGAGCTGTTCACGATGTGCATCGTGCCGTCGGCATCAAAGGCGACAACCGATTCGCCGATACCGGCGTGTGCGGAAGCGACTTCGCCGTTGGAAACTATAAAGCCGTTAAGCCAGCCGTAGTTACCGTGGGGGGTTTTGCCGCTGTCCATGGAGAAGAAGGCACCGTTGATAACACCGGCTACTTCATAGCCGAATTCCTCGGTCGCTATTCTGTAATGCTCTGCGAGAGTGGCGGCAAAGCCGGCTCTGCCGGAGAACATGGGGGCATAGCCGTCCTTCGGGTCGAATTCAAGAACGGTGCCGACTTCGGTGCGTTCCTGAACGCCGCTGTCGATCTCGCAATCGGTATAACCGATGTTTTCGGCAATCATCTGCTTTTCGCCCGTCATGCGAAGACCAAAGGTTGCTTCTGCATTGACAAAGCAGGTAAAGCAGGTCGCGAGTATCATTACCGTGATAATCGCGGCAAGGATCCTTTTTGCAAGCTTCATTTCATTTTCTCCTTTTCGGGATTTTTATATATGTATTATACAAAAACGCGCCCGCGATGTCAAGTGCTTTTAAGCATTTTAATCAGTCGCCGTCAGCGGGACAAAGCGGGAATATTCCCCTGTTTTCAAGAATTCCGTAAAGCGTCGATCCCGGAAGCCCCATCACGTTGAAATAATCGCCGCAAACCGATTCGACCAGCACGCAGCCGTAGCCCTGGATACCGTATGCGCCCGCCTTATCCATCGGTTCGCCCGTGCGGACGTAGCGTTCGATCTCGGCGCGTGTCAGCTCGCGGAACTTCACCTCCGTGCG
>USHI01000145.1 GCA_900554405.1 uncultured Eubacteriales bacterium
CCGCCGCGATCAGTGCGAGCACCGCCGCGGGGCTCCCGTCGGAGGTGACGGCGATATATGTCGCACGGAGAGCGGAAACGCCGAGCGCGGCAAGGATGCGCGTCAGCCCGTTCACGCCGCCGCACCGCTTATCGCACCAATAAAGCACCGCAAAGGCAAACACCGCCGAAAAAACGGCAAGCGGGATACATTCGTCCAGAAGCGAGGCGGCAAGCACCCCGCCGAGAACATATCCGCGCCGTTTGCGCGGCACCGCGCACATAAACGCAAGTCCGAACGGCGCCACGCCGGGCGCAAGCCCGGAAACTCCCAGCACCGCGCCCGCCGCCGCAAAGGCAATATCCCTTGCGCTCGGAAATGTCATGCTTTTTACCCTTGTTCGGTTCATTTTTTCGTCCGCTCCTTTTTTCTTTTGCCCGGGAACGCGATTATAGCAGAGACCGGGCAAACACTTTTGTCGAAGCGGGCGTGAGATAAAAATGTATTTTTGCCTCTTTTGCGGCGCGGATGATGGATGCTGTTGCCGCGGCGCGGATTTATGCGCGGCGGGGTAATATCAGGTCGTTAATTGCGGCTAAATTCTGGTTGTTCGCACGGTCGAAATTCCACCACAGCGCCCCGGAAAGCCCTTTTTCCGCCATCAGGCGCAGCCGCGCGGAGATAGAGCGCACATCCTCGAACCACACGCGGTGATCCGCCCCGTAGGAGGAATATTCGAAATAGGGCGCCATTGACACCGGATCGTACATTATTTCCGCGCCGGTTTCGGAGGCGAGCGCAAATGCGGCGCGGACGGAAAGCGATTCCGCCTTCGAAACGCCCTGGATATACGGCAGCGTGAAATCATAGCCGTAATTGGATATCCCGAGCAGCAGCTTTTTTGCCGGGATACGGGTGAGCGCGTAATCCACCACGCGCGATACCGGCGTTATGGGCGAAACCGCCATCGGGGGGCCGTAGGTATAGCCCCATTCGTAGGTCATGAGCAGCAGCGCATCCGCCGCCTCGCCGAGCAGGGCGTAATCGTGCCCTTCGTAAAGCGCGCCGGGCTGGGTATCCGAGGTCTTCGGCGCAAGCGCCGTTATGACGGGTATCCCAAGCGGCGAAAGCGTATCCCGGCAGAGCGAAACAAAGCCCGCATACGGCGCGGCAAGCGCGCTGCCGAGGAATTCGAAATCTATATCGAGCGCGCGGTAGCCCTTTGCGGCGATGTTTTCCGCGGCGGCGTTTATCAGCCGGCGCTGCGCCGGCTCATCCCCGAGCAGAGCGGATGCCGATTCCACCGAAAAATTCCCGCTTTCGTCAAGCGTGGAAAGGTGCATGACGGCTGCTGCGGAATATTTTTCGCACAGGGCGATTATCGCATCGTCTTCAAGCGGGACAAGCTCCCCGCCCCGTGTGAAGCCGTATGTGAACGGCGTGGCGGAAAGCGAAAACGGCAGCGTGGCGGAAAGCAGGGCTTTGTTTACATTGGGGTAAACATACCCGCCGGTGAAAAAGGAGCCGAGCGGGTCGCGCTCCGTCTCGATATATATCACCTCCCCTTCGCGTATGCTGTCGCCCCCGCGCAGGTAAATGTTGTTGCGCCAAAGCGTTTCGACGGAAACGCCGTATTCGCGCGCGATACCGTAAAGCGTTTCGCCCTCGCGCACGGTGTGGGTAACAAGCGGGATCACAACGGAAAGCGGCATCCCCACCGGGAGCCTTGCGGGGGCGGCGACATCGTTGTCGAACGCCAGTCTTTCGGGCGAAACGCCGTATTCCGCGGCGACGGAATACACCGTATCTCCCTTCTTCGTAACATAAATCTCCAAAAAATACTCATCCTTCGGTTCAAAAGTATTGATTTTCGGCGGAGGGCGTGGTAAAATCAACTTTATAATATATGGTTATGCTTTTCAGGAGTGAATATGAACGACATCAGAAAAAGGATCGCCGAAACGGTACTGCGCGATAATGCCGTTTCCGGGTCGGGCCTGACGGCGGAGGATATCGCCGGATTTATCGAAACTCCCGCCGACCGTGCACGCGGCGATCTGGCCCTCCCCTGCTTCCGGCTTTCCAAAGCGCTGCGCGCGCGCCCGGATGCAGTCGCACAGGCGCTGTGCCCGCTTTTCGGCGGCGATGCCGAATTTGAACGTGTCGAAGCCGTCGGCGGATATCTCAATTTCTTCTACGGCGCCGGCAAGTATCTCGACGATCTGCGCGAACTGCTTTGCGACAGCTACCCCGAACTTTCCGCCCGCGGCGCCGGTAAGACGATCTGCATAGATTTTTCCTCCCCCAATATTGCAAAGCGCTTCCACCTGGGGCATCTGGGCACGACGGCTATCGGCAATTCGCTGCGCAATATATTCAAATCTTTGGGCTACAATGTGGTCGCGATAAACTATCTGGGCGACTGGGGCACGCAGTTCGGCAAGCTGATATATGCCTACCTGCACTGGTCGAACGCCGAACGGGTAAAGCAGCGCGGAATCGACGAGCTTGTCGATCTTTACGTCCGCTTCTGCGATGCGGAAAAGCAGGATCCCTCTCTTTCCCCGCTCGCACGGGAGGCATTTCACGAGCTGGAATCCGGAAACGCCGAATACCTTGATATCTGGAAGTATTTCAAAGAAATATCGCTTGCCGAATACAAAAAGACCTACGACCTGCTCGGGATCGATTTCGACAGCTGGGACGGCGAATCCTTTTATACCGACAAAATGCCCGCCGTCGTGCGCGAGCTGCGCGAAAAGGGTCTGCTGAAAACCGACAACGGCGCCGAAATAGTCGATCTTTCGGAATTCAATATGCCTCCGGCGCTCATACTCAAATCCGACGGCTCCACCCTTTACCCCACGCGCGACATTGCCGCCGCCATCTGGCGCAAAAACAAATACAATTTCGACAAATGCCTTTATGTGACGAGCAACGGTCAGAGCCTGCATTTCGCGCAGTGGTTCAAGGTAGTGGAACTGCTCGGTTACCCGTGGGCAAAGGATCTTGTCCATGTCGCCTACGGCACGATGAGCATCAACGGCGAAAAGATCGCCTCCCGCACGGGGAACGTCGTCATGCTGGACGATCTTCTTGCAAAGGCGATCGAAAAATGCGGCGAAATACTTGCCGAAAAGGATTCCTCCGTTGCCGACCGCGATTCCGTCGCACGGGAGGTCGGTGTCGGTGCGGTGATATTCAACGCGCTTTCCAACAGCCGCATAAAGGACAACGACTTCAATTGGGACAGCGCACTTTCCTTCGAGGGCAACACCGGGCCTTATGTCCAGTACACCTATGCGCGTACGGCCTCCGTGCTGCGCCGCGCGGGCGGGGTTTCCGCTCCGGGCGCCGATTACACCCCGAACGGCGATGAAACGGCACTTATCGCAAAGCTTTCCGCCTTCCCCGAAGCGCTCGAACGCGCCGCTGCGGATTACGAGCCCAGCACCATAGCGAGATACGCCCTTTCGGTTTGCGCCGCCTTCAACCAGTTCTACCACAACTGCCGCATAATCG
>USHI01000146.1 GCA_900554405.1 uncultured Eubacteriales bacterium
ACCGCCACCGCGGCAGTGGTTTTTGCCGCCGTTTCGCTTGCCGAACGCGTATATAACAAAAAGCAGAAAAAAAGCGCATGAATAAAACGCAGAGCGATTTCCGCTCTGCGTTCGTTTTTTGTCTGACCGGTATTTATTTGATAACGACTTCGTGCCCGGTGCGTGCGCTTTCGTAGATCGCATCGAGTATCTTCATGAGCGTGACACCGTCCTCTGCGGGGGATATACATTCCGCCTTGCCGAGGCAGCAGTCGATAAAGTGGGTTATTTCGCGGTTGAAGAGCCCGTCGAAGGAAAGCGCGCTGTTGCCGTGCGGCTTTATATCGACAAACATGCCGTTCATATCGGTGAAGAATTCCACGCCCGGATCGATCTTTGCACCGGATTTCGTGCCGAAAAGCTCGATCTCGCCGCGGTCGTCTTTAAGGTTGAGGTTGAAGCTCGCCTCCACGGTAAGGGTGAGCCCGTTATCGAAGCGTACCATTGCCGCTGCAAAATCCTCGACATTGTATTTGAAATCGAAGCCCTTTGTCGTCGAAACCCAGCTCTGCCCGCCGGCTGCGCGATGCTCGCCGAGGTTTTCGTAGGTGACGCCGTATGCGGCAACGGGCTTGGGGCAGCCGGCGAGATAACGCACAAGATCAATAACATGTACGCCGAGGTCGATAAGCGGACCGCCGCCGGAATATTCCTTATCCCCGAACCATCCGCCGGGGCAGCCGCAGCGGCGCAGGTATGTCGCCTTTGCATAGTAGATATCGCCCATCGTACCGCCGTCGACAAACTTTTTGATAATGTCGGCATCGTTGCCGAAGCGGCGCACAAAGCCGAGCATGAGCAGATTGCCGGTCTCCTTGGAAACACGAAGCATTTCCTCGCCCTCCTCGGCAGACATAGCCATCGGCTTTTCGCAGATGACCTTGCAGCCCGCTTTGAGCGCGGCGATGGCGGCACCCTTGTGCGATGCGTTCCAGGTGCAGACCGAAACGGCATCAAGATGCTCCTTTGCAAGCATTTCGCTATAATCGGTGTAATATGCGGGAACACCGTATTTTTCCGCATATGCCTTGACCTTTTCGGCATCCAGATCGCATACGGCAACGACCTCGCACCTTTCCGGGTTAGCTTTATAGCCGCCCATGTGGACATTGCTGATACCGCCCGTACCGATAATACCTATCCTGAGTTTTTCCATTTTGTTCTCCTTTTTTATGGTTCTATTGTCTGAACTCCGCGGGAAGAAATTCCGACGGAATATATTTCTGAACCGTTTTTATAAGATTTTCACGCGTGAAGGCGCCGCCGACAAGCGTTTTGCCTTTCGCCGCATCATACTGCTTTGCATAATGCGCGGCGGCAAGCTCCTCGGTATAATCCGAAAGGTAATATATCTTGAAATCGCGGTAGCCGGTATCGTTGTAAAACCTGCCGCCGCGGTAGACATAGTGATTGACAACGGGTATGAACGTCGGGGCTTCGATACGGACTTCCCCGGTGACACCGTCCTTGACTATATCGAGTGAAAGCATCCCCTCCAGCACGTTGGAGCCCTTCTGCATACCAGAAAGGAAGTTCCCCAGCGAGTAAACGACCAGCGTTTTGTGCCCGCTCGATGACGTCTGCCATTCCATCGGCTGTATGACGTGCGGGTGCATACCGAGCGCCACATCGACCTCGAGCTCCGTAAGAAGTGCGGCATATTTGCGCTGCTCTTCATTGGTGTTATAGGTGTTTTCATCGCCCCAGTGGCAGGAAACGATAACAAAATCGGCAACGCTGCGGGCAAGCGGCACCTGTTCGCGGAGCAGCTCTTCGCTGAAATAGGGGACAACCGTTTCGCTCCCCGCGGGGAGCTTTATGCCGTTTGTACCGTAGGTATAGGAAAGAAATGCGATCCTTATCCCGTTCTTTTCGATAACCGGAATTTCGGAAAGCGAGCTTTTTGTGGGATAATAACCGATAACGGTGAGCCCCATGGAGCCGAAAAGCTCGGCGCAGTTTTTAAGATATTTGTCGTTGCCGGAATCGAGCATATGGTTGTGCGCGACATTTATCACGTCGAACCCGAGCTCGTAATCCGTCTGTGCGACGGCATCGGGGGAATTAAAGCAGGGATAACCGATGATCTTACCGGATTTTCCGCCGATAAGAGTTTCCTGATTCAGGTAGGATATATCCGCCGCGGCGATAGCATCGGCGACATATTCATACATGGAAAGGAAATCGTAATCCGCGGTGTGCAGATCGGAATAATCCGGAGCGACACCCTTCTTCGCCGCCGCGCGTTCGAGCGCATCATAAAAAACGGAGGGGTGTATAAGGTTGTCCGCGCAGGCAAGGAAGCTCACCCGCGAATCGGCGGGCGGTGTCGATACTTCCTCGGATGAATGCTCTGACGAAGTACCGGAAATGTCCGTCAGACCGCCGGAAGCGGTATCGCCGGATACATAGGACGAATTGCCCTCCGGCGCGGTATCGCAGGCGGCAAGGAAGGCAAGTGCCAGGATAAATACAAGGAGTAAAGATAATATTCTCTTCATCAGGTCGCTCCGTAAATAAGTTTCAGTGTCATATTAACCCAAATCCGGCGCTTTGTCAACCCGTGGGGCGAAGGCTGCGGTTGTAAAGCTCCGAATATATTCCGCCCGCTGCGATAAGGCTTTCGTGTGTGCCGCGTTCGGCGATACCGTCGGAGGTCATCACGAGTATTTCGTCGGCATTGCGCACCGTCGTAAGCCGATGGGCGACAACGATAACCGTTCTGCCCTTCGCCAGCAGCGAAAGCGAATCCTGTATCTGCATTTCGGTGATATTGTCGAGAGCGCTTGTCGCCTCGTCGAGTATGAGCACGGGAGGGTCTTTCAGAAATGCCCGCGCTATGCTTATCCGCTGCTTCTGCCCGCCGGAAAGATTTATCCCGCGTTCGCCCACGGCTGTATCGTACCCCTTTTCGAGCGACATTATATAATCGTGTATCCCGGCGTGCTTTGCCGCATCGATTATCGCGCTTTCCGGGGCATCCGGGTCGCCGTATGCGATATTTTCGCGGATCGTTCCGTTGAACAGGAAAACATCCTGCGCGACAATGCCTATGCTTCTGCGCAGCGAATCACGCTTTATTTTCGTTATATCGATGCCGTCCAGCGTTATAACGCCGGAATCGACCTCGTAAAACCGCGGAATCAGGTTGCAAAGCGTGCTTTTGCCGCCGCCGGAGGGTCCGACAAGAGCAACCGTTTTTCCACTCTCGATATGCAGTGAAAGCGAATGCAGAACGTTTTTGCCGGTATCACCCGCAGGGTAGCTGAACGAAACATCGCGAAAATCTATTTCGCCGCACACGTCATGCAGCTCCACGGCATCCGGAGCATCCTCCTCCACAGGGCATTCCATTATTTCGCGGAAGCGGGCAAAGCCGGTCATCCCGTTTTGAAGCTGTTCGAAAAGCGATATGATCCGGTTTATCGGCTTCAAAAGCATTGCCATA
>USHI01000147.1 GCA_900554405.1 uncultured Eubacteriales bacterium
CCTCCGGTGCTTCGATCACGAGGTCGAACTGACCGTCGGGATTCTTTTCGCCGACTGATGCGATAATCTCTTCGATATACTTCTTGTCGGGGTCTTCGTCAACGGGGGGCTTGGGCTCTTCGCTGCCGACAAGTCTGATATCAGCGGTGGTGACAGGGGTTTCGGTTTCCTTGTTCCAGAGCTTGTACGGGAAGTTGGCAAGTCTGTCGTCAGGATTCGTAAGCGGGATCTGTGCGTTGTAGAGGCAGATATTCTCGTTTACATTGTTGGAAACGCAGATGAAGTACTTGAAGCCTTCTGCGCCGTTGAACTCGGAAAGCTTGACCTTGAATTCGACAACAACCTTTTCCTCGCCGCCGACATACTTGGCTTCGATGGTGCTGTTTTCGATATTCTCGCCCTTGTTTTCGGTCTTGGAGGTGTTCCGCTTTGCAAGAACCTTGGTTTCGCCGCCCTGTGTGAACACATCATAGAAATGAGTGTAAATGGTAGCCTCGGGATCGCTGTTGATCCAGAATCTGAGGTTGGTGCCGTTGCTGTTGCCGCCGTCAACAGACTTGCAGGCTGCTTCTACGGCAACATAGAGATATTCATAATCGGCACGGAGCTGATACTTGTAGCTGAGAGTATCTTCGGTAGTCGGCTCAGTCTGCCATCTGCCGGTTTCCGGAGTGACTTCCTTCCAGCCGTCTGCCTTCCAGCCGTTGTCGTTAAGTTTGCCGTCAACCGTGATGGTTTCCTTAACGGGAGCGGGCTCGCCGGAGAAGTTGTGGTTCATCGGGTAAATGTAAAGCTCGTCTTCGCCGAGAACAACATAACCCTTGGATTCCTTCATGCCGCGGGCAAGCCATTTGAGGGTGGAGGAAGCCACGCCGTCGTTGATATAACCGCCGGTAGCGATCGCGATAAGGATCTGGTTATCGCCGAGGGTAAGCGTGCCGGTATGTCCGTCCGGCCAGGGGTTGACAACGCTGTCGGTGATCTTGTATGCCTTTACGGTTTCGTCGTATTCGGCATAGATGAGCTGAGCATTTTTGAAGAGTTTTCCGTCGGTCATGGAGGCAAGATCAAGCTCGCCGTCCGCCTTTGTGAAGACAGCAACGCAATCCCCGGTCATCGTGGATTTGATGTATGTGTAAGGACCGGCAATGCCGACGGTAGCATCGGTATAATCTGCCGGAGTTTCCTCGATGCCGAATTCCGAAACGAATATCCAGCCGTTCTTGAAGGAAGCAACAGCCTTGACATAACGTGCGGCGACGGAGTATCTGGAAGCGCCCGTGCCGCTCTTTTCGGTGATGGCGGTGAAGGTTTTGGTTTCCTGTGCGGCATCGGTCTTGAGGGTGGTGCCGTTGGTGATGCTGTAATATTCAACGCCATCGGCAGATGCATAGAATGCAACGTCGGGAGCGGCGATCATGCTGTTGGTATCCTTGAAGAAATCCATGTAAACGGAGGAGATCTTCTTGGTTTCGCCGAGATCGTAAACGAATTCCACCGTCGCATCGACAGCTTCTTCCTTGCCGTGTTCGAAGCCGGTGTTCTGGAAGCTTACGAGATCTTCATGGCTGAATGCGGAAGCATCGAGAGCGCGCTTGCCGTCGATCAGCTTGGCGAGCTTCGCGGAATCGAATTTAACGGTGCCGACAGTCGCCTTCGCGGCGACGGAGGGGCCTGCAGGCGTGGGTTCGCCGGCTTCCTTGGAAGCATCGGTGTAAACTTCAAGCTCGTCAAGGAACACAAAGACGGCCTTGCTTTCAAGGTCGAATTTGAAGGTGAAGCGAACATAGCGTGCGGAAACGCTTTTTTCGGTGGTGAGCGTTATCCATTCCGCTATATTTGTTTCGGCTGCGGGAGCGGAAAGTTTACCGACATTTGTGAAGTTTTTGTTATCGTTGGAAACGGAAACTTCAACAGCTTTCGGAACGCCTATGCCGCTGCCGAGGTTAACGACAACGTGCGCCTTGTAGGTAGCAATGTTGGCAGTCTCTTCGCCGAGGTCGATGGTAATGGTACCGACACCGTCGGGAGCGTTGATGCCCGTGGCGTCCGGACTCGTCTGATAATAAAGTCCGAACCATTTATCATCATAGCTGAGCTTTTCCGTTGCGGTGCCGTCGGTCAGCTTGGCAGTGTATTTGTCCTTGCCTATGCCGGTACCGGAAACGGTATAGCTCTTGCCTTTGGATACGAGTACTTCGTCCGCAGAGGCGGAAAACACGAGCACGGCAGGTATCACAAGCAGAGCTGCGAGAAGAATTGCGAGGAATTTCTTCATGGGTGATTTTCTCCTTTTCAGAATTTATTGTTACCTATTGTATATCACATTTTCCGGATATTGTAAAGAGCATTTTTGCTTTTTTGTGCAAAAATCCGACGGAAAATCATGGCATATCCGCAGTGCCGAGGAACACCCTGCGCAGCAGAAGATAATCCGCCGCATCGAGCCGCCCGTTTTTATCCGCATCCGCCGCAAGCGCGTAAACGCCGGAAAGGCTTGCAGTGCCGAGCACGGCGCGGCGTATCACCACGAAATCGCCCACATCGAGCACGCCGTTGCCGTTCACATCGCCGCGGATACATATAAGTGCTTTATCGTATGTGACCCCGCCGACGGTTATTTCCGCCGAAGCGCCGGTGCCGACACGCTCCTGCGGATCCAGAATGCCGCCGGAAGTGCCGCGGAGCGTCAGGCTCTGCATTTCGAACATTGCGGAAAAGGCTTCCGACGTATACCCGCCGCAGGCAAATACAACCCCGTTTTCGAACGAAAAAATATCCGGCACGGCGATCTCCGTGAGGGTTACAAACGAGGAATATTCGAGGAAGATGTAGCCCTTTGAGCCGCCGTATTCAACGCTGCCCCAGAGCCCGTCCACCGCACGCCCGCATACATAGGTCCCGCTCGGGATGACGGCGAGCACGTCGGAGGCGGTATTCGCCTCCGCCCGGAGGTTCATGCCTTCCGAAAGGCGGTACACACCCGGTTCGCGCACGGCGGGATAGCTTTCCGACCCGGGGTAATTATACGGCATATTTACGAATTCGATCCCGCGGGCGGCATAGGCGGCAAACTGCTCCCATGTGTAGCGTTTTGTGGAAACGACACACGGCGATTGGGCAACACCGTCGCCGCCGGCGTTGGCGTGGTATATAGTGATATGGTCATCGTCCATCGAGAGTATGGATACCGAATGCCCCGCCGAAAGGCGGACGTGCGCTCCGGGCGCCGCTTTGGTCAAAAGCGTTTTCACCGACGCCGCCGTGACATTTCCTCTGGTTATGCTGCCGACGTTATAATATAATGAAGCATTCATCGAATGGTCTATAAACCCGAAGCAGCGCCAGAATACCAGCCGTGCAAAGGCATAGCACTGCGCGGCATAAAGGTCCACTTCACAGGTTTCCTTCACGCCGGTGGGGTAATAGCGCATACAGTTGCAGCCGCCGATGGAGGCGATGCAGTTACCGCTGCCGTGGCCG
>USHI01000148.1 GCA_900554405.1 uncultured Eubacteriales bacterium
GCCTGCCGAAATCTGTAACGCGCATCGACATGACCGACGAGCTGAATACGCTTTTTCACAAAAACGATGTACTTGTTCATGCAGCTTATGGCTCATACGGAGATACCGTCGCACAGAATAACGGACTGCGGTTCCTGCCGGAGAATATCGAGCTTGCCTGGTGTCGGGACGAGGAGCATGACGAGAGCACCAAGCTGGTACTGCGCTTCTACGAGGGCGGCTCGATGGATCTTCTGTACGACATTTTCACCGCCGGCATCTCGGCAGGATCGAACGGCGGCGCATCGCTGGATCGGCCTATGCCGGAAGAGTATTACCCGGGATGCACACTTGAAGAGTTTGCAGATATGTTTTCGGCACGGTATCACGAGCAAATCATGAACAATTCCGAGTTGAAGATTTTTCTCCGGCGCGAAGCCGAACGCAAAAACAAGGATAAATGAGAGGAGAATGCAAGATGGCGGAGATTTCCGCAAACGGCAAACCGCGCATGGTTGCCACAAACAGTCAGAAAAATCCGGAAGAATACCGCTCGGAACACCGGATTCCGGAACGCCGTGTCAGCGGAAGAATTATCATTTGCTGAAATAAACTCGAAATAAATTCCAATACACTTCCTCCTCCGGCAGAACGCACGGAGGCGGCGGAGGTAAATTCTGATCAAGCAAATAAAAGAGAAAGGGCTATTCCGGTCGGATAGCCCTTTCTCCAAAGCGACAAATAACGTATTTGCCGTTTTGGAGAGAGTTTGGGAAGCAAGGAGTTTATCCAATGAGTGATAGAGATAAAGAATAAGAGCAACGTGACGGTCTCGCAAGATCTGCCGGAATACATAATGGACAAGGACATTGTCCGAGTTGCACTGCGAACGGCAAAGGATGTAGATGCCACCGATGAGGAATGGCAAGAGTTCATTGCCCATTTAGAGGAACGCAGGAGGAAGATTCAGGAGGGCAAATAATGACCGAAGTTAAATATATCAGACCGGAGCTGATCGAAGCGATAGCCAGGAACACGCTGAAGAATTACGATGCCAGTCTCATCCTTGGCTATGAAGCGAAATCTGTTCCCATTGAGGATAACTGAATAATCTACATAGCCAAACGCAACTCAGCCGAGCGTTTGGCTTATTTTTATGAAAAGGAAGGATGAACGCTACTACGCCGAGCTTCATTCTCTCGCAGACTGCTCCCATGTTGTCCCCGATATCATCGCGTCCACACTCAAGGATATCACGAGAGAAAGCGACAACAGGCAGGGGCGGTTGCTGTTCAAGCCGGCGGTTGAGCTTGCTATCCTTCAGAATGTGGTAGCCGCAAACTACGGAATCAGCAAGACAGATCTCGAAAGGCTTCGCGGAATCTGTGTCAACGAGGTCAAAAAAATCAATGGTTCCATCACTTTTGACGAAGCAATCGGATGGCAAAGCTGATTCTGAAAGTCAACTACTACAAGCCCGGACGGTCGAAATCAATGGGCGGTTACGCCAAATATATCGCCACGCGCGAGAATGTTGAGAAGAACAAAGACAAGGTTTTGCATCTGAAATCGACCGAAAGTCAGCAGGAACTGATCGAAAAACTGCTCCGCGATTTTCCCGAAAGCATTCACAGCGAAGAATATCAGGCATACTGTTCCGACGGAACAAGAGAGAATGCAAGCGAGTATATCACGCGGACTCTGGAAGATAACATCCCGCAGATTATCGACTCACCAACCTATTCCGACTATATTGCAACCCGTCCGAGAGCCGAGCGCATCGGTTCTCACAGGCTGTTTTCTTCGGGAGATGAACCGATTGTCCTTTCCAAGGTATCTGAAGAACCGAACGAACACGCGGGTAATGTGTGGGTAAAGATTTCCGTTCTCCTCGTAGGTGCGGAATTCTCCCGTTACCGTAATTTCAGTAACCTCAAATCCGCAGCCGGTTCCGCGGCTTGGCTGGAAAGCAGGCGCTTCTCCTCCTCCGCTCCTGAATCCGATGTCGCCGCCTGGCTCGACGGGCTCGGGCTGTAATACGCTTTATATCATACAGAAAAGACCTGCTTTTTGCGGGTCTTTTTTTGCAATGCGGCAAAGAAAAATGTTGAAAATCCCGCGCGGGAATGATAAAATAAATTATTATGACGGCACACGGAGGCGCGCATGAGGTACAAAAATGTTTTCTGGGATTGGAACGGCACCGTTATCGACGATGCCGCCGCTTCGCTTTCCGCGGTGAACGCCATGCTTGCGGACAAATGCCTTGCGCCGATAACGCTCGAGCGCTACCGCGAGCTGATAGACGTGCCGATAATCCGGTTTTACGAGCGGGTAATGGATATTTCGGGCGAATCGATGGAAACGCTTGCCGAGAAGTTCAATGCGTATTACGAGGAATTTCTTCCCGAATGTCCGGTTCGGAGCGAAACGCGCAGCCTGCTTTTGAAGCTTTCAAAGCTCGGCGTGAGGCAATATGTTTTTTCGTCGAGCGAAAAGGGCATTATAGAATCCGGCATAGAGCGTTACGGGCTGGGCGGCATTTTTTCGGAGGTGCTCGGCGCTTCGGACAGGCGCGTGGAAAGCAAGGTGGAGCGCACCGCGGCTTTCTTTGCGCGGGAACGGCTCAAAGCATCCGAATCGGTGTTTATCGGCGATATGGCGCACGATGCCGAAACGGCGCGTGCCGTCGGCGCGGGCTGTATCCTTGTCGCCTGCGGGCATCAGAGCATTTCGGCACTCCTGCAGACCGGCGCACCGACCGTCGAAGATACCGCATCACTTGAAAAAGCGATTTTCGAACAGCAATAATTCCGCGTTTTGCGGGGGGAAACAAAGGGGAAATATATGAAAAAGATCGGCTTTGACTGCGACAGGTACGTCGCGCTTCAATCTGCGCATATCCGCGAACGGCTCGAGCGGTTCGGCGATAAGCTTTATATCGAATTCGGCGGCAAGCTTTTCGATGATTATCACGCATCCCGCGTGCTTCCCGGGTTCAAGCCGGGGATAAAGATCGCCATGCTTTCGGAGCTGAGGTACGAGGCGGAGATCGTCATTGTCATCAACAGCAACGATATCGAAAAAAACAAGGTCCGCGGGGATCTCGGCATAACCTACGATCAGGACGTTCTTCGGCTTATCGACGCATTCCGCGCCACGGGGCTTTATGTCGGCAGCGTCGTGCTTGCGCAGTATAATTCCCAGCCCGCCGCCGTCGCATTCGAAAAGCGGCTCGAAAAGCTCGGCGTGACGACGTACAAGCATTATTCCATCGAGGGATACCCCTCCAACATCAAGCTTATCGTAAGCGAACAGGGCTTGGGCAGAAACGATTACATAAAAACCTCGCGCAGGCTCGTTATCGTCACGGCTCCCGGCCCCGGCAGCGGCAAAATGGCGACCTGCCTTTCCCAGCTCTATCACGAGCATATGCACGGCATAAAGGCGGGGTATGCGAAGGTCGAAACCTTCCCGATCTGGAATCTT
>USHI01000149.1 GCA_900554405.1 uncultured Eubacteriales bacterium
AGTGAAAGCTCTTTCATTTTGCTTTGCCGTTTGCGGCGGCATATTCGAGCGCCGCTTCATATGCGCTTTTCCGCGAAAGGAGTACGTTCACGCCCTTTTCGCGCGCAAGCGATAAAAAAGCTTCGTCCGGAGTGTTGCCCTCCGCTATCAGCACGGCGGAAACACCGGCAGCCAGGGCAACGGCGATAACGTTTACGTTTGTCATGATCGTTATCCACAGATCGCCCGCGCGGGCATGGGACAAAACATATCCGAGCAGATCGCCGATATAAACGCCGCCGACGGCGGCATCCGCACGTGGGAGCGCCGGCGCGGCAAGCCCGCAGCATTTTGCGTATTCACCGACAGTCATGCGTTTTCGCCCCCCGCCGCACATGATAAAAGCTCATTTTAATACTTGGCGAGAATATCCTTTACATCGGCGGGAGTGAGCCTGCCGTAAACGTCGCCGTCGACCGTCATGACCGGCGCAAGACCGCAGCAGCCGAGGCATCTTGTATCCTGAATGGAAAACTTTCCGTCGGGAGTGGTTTCGCCCGCTTCGATACCGAGCTGCTTTTTGACCGCATCCAGCACGGCGGCTGCGCCCTTGACATAGCAGGCGGTACCGGTGCAGACCGATATCACGTTATCGCCCTTGGGCGTAAGAGAAAAAAGCGCATAGAATGTTGCGATGCCGTATATTTCGGATACGGGAACATCGAGCCTGTCGGAAATAAGCTGCATCGTTTCGAGCGAAAGATAGCCGAAAAGCTCCTGCGCCTTCTGCATGATGGGGATAAGGCAGCCCTGTACATCCTTCATTTCCGTGATGTAATTTTCAAGCTCTTCCGTCTTTGCGGCAATCTGTTCTTTGGTGAGTGCCATTCATTTGTCCTCCTGAATGAAAATGGAATAATTCCTGCTTGTTTCGGCACCGTTCGCGTTATAGCGCTTTCGGGCAATGCCCGAAAACGATATACTGTATACCGATTCAAGCAATAATACCATATCAAGCCGTGATTTTCAATAGTTTTCGCCCAAAAAAATCTTCCTCTCCTTGTAATTTGATGCAAAATGTGGTAGCATGGCAGCAGATAAAGGTATTATGACCGCATGAAAGGGCTTTAACGATATGAACAGGAACGAAAGCTGGAAGCACAAGATCGCTTATCAGATATATCCGCGCAGCTTCTGCGATTCAAACGGCGACGGGATCGGCGATCTACGCGGAATAACCTCGAAGCTGGATTACCTTGCGGATCTCGGCACGGACTATATATGGATATGCCCGGTATATGCCTCTCCGATGGACGACGGCGGCTACGATGTTTCGGATTATTATTCCATAAACCCCATGTTCGGCAGGATGGAGGATATGGACGAGCTTATTGCCGAAGCCGGAAAGCGCGGCATAAAGATACTCATGGACCTTGTACTGAACCACTGCTCGGACGAACACGTCTGGTTCCGGCGCGCGCTTGCCGATCCGGAATGCGAGGAGGCCTCCTACTTCTACTTCCGCGAAAGCCACGGTACCCCGCCCAACAACTGGCGCAGTATGTTCGGCGGAAGCGCCTGGGAAAACGTCGGGGGCGACAGATGGTATCTCCACCTCTTTTCCAAAAAGCAGCCCGACCTGAACTGGGAAAACCCGAAATTGCGCGCCAAGCTTTACGAAATGATAAACTGGTGGCTGGATAAGGGTCTGGGCGGCTTCCGTATCGATGCGATAACGCATATAAAAAAGGAACCGACACTTTCCTCGCTCCCGGCGGACGGGCCGGACGGAATGGTCGGCTGCTTTGCACCCACCCGCAACTATCCCGGGATCGGCGATTTTCTTACCGAGCTGCGCGAACAGACCTTCGATAAGCACGATTGCATAACCGTGGCGGAGGCGGCGGGCGTTCCCTACGATCAGCTCGGCGAATATATCGGCGAAAACGGATATTTCAGCACGCTTTTCGATTTTTCATATTCCGAGCTTTACAATTACGGCCCCGGCTGGCACACCTGCAAAAGCGCATGGGAATGGCCGATAACCGACCTGCGCGACAAAATGTTTGCATCCCAGCTCGAAACCGAAAAGATCGGCTTCGGCGCGGTGTATTTCGAAAATCATGATTACCCGCGCGCCTGCGAAAAGTTCATCCCGCACGAATACCAGAGCGAGCTCACGCAGAAGATGCTCGGAACGCTTTTCTTCTTCCTCCGCGGGATCCCGTTTATTTACCAGGGCGAGGAGCTGGGAATGACAAACACCCGGTTCGAAAGCATCGACGACGTGGACGACATATCCACAAAGAACCACTACCGTATCGCACTGGCGGACGGGCTCACACCGCAGCAGGCCTTGAAGGCGGTGAACCGTTACAGCCGCGATAACGGGCGCGTACCCTTCCCGTGGAACGCCGGCAAAAACGGCGGATTTACGAGCGGAACGCCCTGGATGAAGCCCCACCCGGATTATATCCGCTTCAACGCAAAGGACGAAGCGGCGGACGAAGGCAGCGTTCTGAATTACTACAAAAAAATGATCCGCCTGCGCAAATCGGCGGAATATACGGAAACCCTCTCCACCGGGAGCATACAGCCGATACTGCTCGATTACCCGGACATTATCGCATATACCCGCGAAGGCGGCAGAAAAGCGGCGGTCATATGCTCGTTTTCGCCTTATCCGCTCGCGGTGAAATGCGGGTTTTCCGTAAACAAAGCGCTTATCTCGAATTACCCGGAGATACCCGCGCAGGAAAACGGCAGCGTAACGCTCCCGCCGTTCTTTGCCGGTGTTTTCGATATAACGGAGGAATAAAAAATGCACATCCGCGAAACACTGCCGCTTTTCGGCACCGATATCGGCATAAGCCCGCGCGGGGTATGCGCGCTCACCGGGGAATGCACTGTCCGTGCCGACGAATACGACCTGCGCGACAGAGTGATACTTATATTCGGCGCCGACGGAAGAGTACGCGAAGCGGGGCTCGATCTTTACGCCAATACCGATACGGTAAAGGGCTCGCCCCAGCTTTCGTTCCATATCCCGCGCGGCGGGTTCGCGCTCGTTTTCGGACACGGTGACGAGGCAGCCATGCACTCCTTCCGCACCGTTATGGAGGGTGCGATGCTTTACAACGCGACGATGGATGTCCTGTACCCGCTTTCGGCAAGGCTGTGCGGAAGCAATGCACTGCTCGAATACGACGATGCGGCAGGCACCGCTCACGGCGCGGAAAAGTGGCTTTTTATCGGCAACAGCACGACATACTTCAACGGCACCCCGATAAAATTCAAGGGGCTCTGCCGTGCCGCCGGGCGGGAGATCGACGTGCGCTACTGCACCTTCGGCAGCGCATATCTGCGCGAATTTGCGGACGAAACGCACGAACGCGGCAGATTCCTGCGCGAAATCATATCGCGCGAGCGCTTTTCGCACGCAGTCATACACGATGCGGGCGGCGCCTCGTA
>USHI01000150.1 GCA_900554405.1 uncultured Eubacteriales bacterium
AGCTTTCGGTGAATGCGCAGTTCCAGTATGAGGATATCACGAATAAAAGTGAAAGCTACTTGGAAGAGGAATCCTATGATATGCGGCATATCTACAACCTTTATACAAGTGGTGGCAAACACCTCTGTCCGGACGGCGGAATCCTGACGACCACACAAAACAGCGCCGACCATTACACCTTCCGTGTACAGGCGAATTATGCCCAGGTGTTTAAAGAGAAGCATCATGTGGAAGCTATCGTCGGCGTTGAAAACCGCGAGACCAATACCCGCAACCTGAATAATCGGCTTTTGGGGTACAAGGACAAGACACAGACTAATACCATGGCTTCAAGCAATTTGAACGCCGCACGTAATTTGCAAACTTCTGATTTGGGACCGATGTTTTCGAATCCATGGATGACTTTCAATTTGGTAAGCGGTTGGGAAACCGCTGAAGTGAAGCATCGCTATGTTTCGGGATATTTTACGGGAAATTATACCTATGACAGGCGTTACAGCCTTTCCGGTTCATGGCGTATCGACAAAACCGATCTTTTCGGAGCAGACCCGAAATACCGTGGCCGTCCGTTGTGGTCGGTGGGTGCCGGCTGGAACATCAACAATGAAGCTTTTATGGCTTCTGCCGTGTCGTTTTCAGGGAATGTCCTCCATGACCTTTTCGGGCGGGGTATCAAGGACTTCCGGGTGCTTGAAAATGCTGCTTACATATTTGAGTCCGACGGCATACGCGTGCCCGTCGGCAATGCGTTCGTCGCAGGTGATGCGGTAATCCACATAACGGCGTTCGTTGACCTTGCCTTCGCGGTCGAGCTCGTATTTTGTGTATTTCACGCCGAAGGCAAAGAATATCGGAATGTTGCCGAAGTTGTAAAGATGGTGGTATATCGGCGGTATGCCGAGCGAACCCATCGAAGTGATGGCAAAGCTGCCGTGGAAGGGCGAAAGCTTTGTGAGCTTGCGTGGAAGCAGTCCGAAATAATCCAACAGATTAAGCACCCATACCGAAAATTTGAGCAGGATGCCGGGTATGTAGTTCAGCTTGCGTGCCGTGTCGTCGAAATCGCTGTCGGATTTGCGGTATTTCTCGATCTCGCCGTTGATGATATTGAATACGTCCTCCGCGGTGGATTCGGGCGGAAATATGAGCTTCAGAACGGTATCCGGAGCATTGACCTTCATTTCGCGCTTTATGGTTATCATGGCTTCAATGCAGTTGCGTGCATATATCTTCTGCCCGCGGATAAAGCGGTTCAGCTCCGGGTGCTGCGAAAACATCCGCACAAAAGCGGCAAGAAAAACGTGCATCATGCCGAACCCCGCAAGCCCTTCGGAGCGCTTCTTGTGAATGTAATCCTCAATAGCGGAAACCTCCGCCGTGCTTTCGATATAGTTTGTCGCATCGGTGCGTTCGTGCATTATATAAGGCGAAACATACGCCATCGGCGCAAGCGAGCGAACGCGTCTGCCTTCCTTCTTTTTCGCTTTGGCTGCCTTTCTTTCTTCTTTTGTCATTCTCCCGAAAACCCTTTCATCCGTGTGGTTGAATCTTCACAGCGGGGCGTTCCCCTTCGTTTCCCGCGCTCAATCTAAACCATGGTAACACAAATGCGTGCGGAAATCAATGCTTTTTTCGATATTTGCCCGCCGCCGTGCTCTTGCCGGAGCGATATTGAATAAATCACTTGAAATCCCCGGCGGAATATGATAATATATGATCATATCTACAATACCGGGAGGAAACTCATGAAGCGCTCAAGGTTCATATGCATTCTCTTACTGCTTTGCGTTACTCTTTCGTTTTGCCTGGCATCCTGCAATAAGGACGGCGATGTCAGCGTTGCCGAATCGTCCGGTTCGGCAACACAGCAGGATACCGAATATTTCAAGGACGGTAAATATGTAGGCGATACACTCGGAAAATCCTACAGCGGCAGAACCCTTACCGTGCTCACCTGCGGTGTCAACCAAACACACGAATCCGAAATAGTCAAAAACACCTATGAGGACGGCACCACCGCCACTTATCCGGATATCATCAACAAGGATCTTGCCGACCGTGCCGAATATCTAAAATCCACGCTCGGTCTGGATATCGAGGAAGTATACGTTTTCGAAGCGAAACGCCCCGGCGGCGGTATGTGCGACCGTATCCGCAACGATGCGCTTTCCGGCAGCGTCGAATATCAGATCGTCGTGCCCTGCCTTTACGACGGCGCGACCCTTGCCGTGGAAAGCTATTTCCACGATCTTAACAAGGTCGAAGGGCTTCAGATACAGGCTCCGTGGTGGAACCAGGAATTCAATTCCGGCATGACTGTCGGCGGGCAGGTTTACTTCACCATCGGCGATATCGGGCTCGGCAACAAAAACTCCACCGCCGCGCTCTTCTTCAATTATGATCTTTGGTACAGGCTCGGGCTGAACGAAACCTACAGCGGCGATCCTTACACTCTCGTGCGGGATAAAAAATGGACCGTCGATCTCGTTTTCGAAGCCGTGAAATCCGTCGGGCGCGATCTTAACACCGACGGGACTATCGATTACAAGGATGAATTCGGCTGGGGCGGTCAGCTCGACGATATGTGGAGCCTGTTTTATGCTTCCGGCGAAAGAATCGCCAAAAACGATGCGAACGGATCCCCCGCCATCTCAATGTTCAACGAACGCTCCGCCACGCTCATGGAAAAAATGCAGGAGCTTGTCCGCGATAAAGAGCATTACATTTCCGCAAACGATTACTTCGGAGTCGCTCAGTGGCCCACCGTTCTTGTGCAGCAGGGCTTTACGGAAGGCAGAGCGCTGTTCTACAACGCCAACGTCGGTACGGTTATAGAGCTCGGCAACATGAACGATCATTACGGTATTGTTCCGCTTCCCCTTGCTGATGATACCCAGGAAAATTATTACAGTCTTATCAACCCCTGGACTTCGACCTGCTTTGCGATTCCCGCGGGGATCACGGGGGATGAGCTTGAAATGACCGCCGCCGCGCTCAACGTGCTCGGGGCATACAGCAAAAATACGCTTTCCGCCGATTATCAGGATATCGTTCTTGCCTACATGAAGACCCGCGATAACGACAGTATCGAAATGATCAACGATTACATCTTCCCGACACGCGGCTGCGATATCGGCATGGCATACCAGTGGGGCGGGCTCGATCAGCTCCTGCACGGCATGGCTTCCGCCGAGGTGGGAACATTCAGTTCGGCTTACGAGGCAAAAGCCTCTGCGGCGAAGGCTGCACTCGATGAAACGCTCGCGTTTTACAGAGATCACGAAAAATAAACCGGCTGTATTGCCGTAATACCGCGGTGCCGGAAGCGAATTTCGCTT
>USHI01000151.1 GCA_900554405.1 uncultured Eubacteriales bacterium
AAGCAGGCGGATATCGCCTCGGCGTATGAACGGGCGTGCGCAGTCGTGCACGCACACAAGCCCGTCGCCCGCGGCGCAGACCCCGGCATAAACCGAATCCGCGCGCGTTGCGCCGCCCCGGACAAATTCCGCCGCAATGCCCGCCTGCGCGGCGGCGGATTCCAGCCGCGCGCGGTTATCGCCGCTGCAAACGACGATAATGCGCGTTATTTCCGGCATGCCGTAAAATACTTCCAGCACCCGTGCAAGGAGCGTTTTGCCGCGGATGATTATTTCCGGCTTGGATACGCCGCCCATCCGCCTTCCGCTCCCCGCTGCGACGATAACGGCGGATACTTCGCCGTTATCCTTCGTAATCATAGCCCATTTGCAGCGCCTTTGCGTTCAGCTCGCCGAGCTCCGGTTTGGAGGCGGGTGCGGAGGCGCGTATGCGCTGCATGAAGTAATCGGCATCGAAAAGCTTTGTCTTTTTGATGAGATACCCCAGAACTATAACGTTTGCGAGCTTGGGTATGCCCGCTTCGTTTGCCATTTCCGTCGCGGGGATGTAATATGCGTTCACGTCCGTGCGCGAGGTCTTTATGTCGATAAGCGAGCTGTCCGCGACGATCGTGCCGCCGGGGACTACTCTGCCCTCGAATTTGAGCAGCGAGGGTTTGTTCATGACGATAAGTATATCCGGCGCCGTAACGAGCGGCGAACCGATGGGTTCATCGTCGATATTCACGGAGCAGTTGCAGGTGCCGCCGCGCATTTCGGGCCCGTAGGAGGGCAGCCAGCTGACCTGCTTGTCCAGCTTCATGCCCGCCGTGACAAGCTGCTTCCCGGCAAAAAGTATGCCCTGACCGCCGAATCCGGCAAGAAGAATCGCACTCATTTCGCTGCCTCCTCTGTTGCGGTAATGTCCTTATAAACGCCCAGCGGGTAATGCTCGATCATGTTTTCGCGAAGCCAGTCTATTGCCTTTTCGGGCGAAAGACCCCAGTTTGTGGGGCAGGTGGAAAGCACTTCGATAATGGAAAGCCCCTTCTTTTCCTGCTGCATCATAAAGCCCTTTTTTATCGCCTTTTTGGCGTTAACGACGTTTTTGACGCAATCCACGGAAACGCGCTCCGCATAGGCGACACCGTCCAGCGTGCTGACCATTTCGCACACACGGATAGGGTTGCCCTGGATCTCGCGGATTCTGCCGTAGGGGGAGGTCGTCGTGACCTGGCCGAGCAGCGTTGTCGGTGCCATCTGGCCGCCCGTCATGCCGTATATCGCATTGTTTACGAAGATTATCGTGATATTTTCGCCTCTTGCGCCGACATGCACGGTTTCCGCAGTGCCGATAGCGGCAAGGTCGCCGTCGCCCTGGTAGGTAAACACGGTGAGCTCCGGGTTGGCGCGCTTTACGCCTGTCGCAACGGCGGGCGCTCTGCCGTGGGGGGCTTCGATCATATCGCAGTTGAAATAATTATATGCGAACACCGAGCAGCCGACGGGCGCTATGCCCACGGTGTTGCCCTCGATACCGAGCTCGTCGATGACCTCGGCAACAAGGCGGTGGATTATCCCGTGCGTGCAGCCGGGGCAGTAATGGAACGGCGCATCGGTGAGCGCGTGCGGCTTTTGGAATACTGTCATTTTGCTTCTCCTTCCGCGTATTCGGTTATCTTTGCGTAAATTTCCTCCGGCGAGGGGATCATGCCGCCGGTTCTGCCGAAGTGGTATACCGGCTTTTTGCATTCGACGGCGACCTTAACGTCGTTCACCATCTGACCCATATTCATCTCGACGGAAAGGAAGCACTTCGCGCTCCCCGCCAGAGCTTTAAGCTGCTTTTCGGGGAAGGGGTAAAGCGTTATCGGGCGGAAGAGCCCGGCTTTTATACCCGCCTTGCGCGCGTTGCGCACCGCCGTTTTTGCGATACGGGATGTGATCCCGTAGGCGACGACGATTATATCCGCATCCGAGGTGAGGTATTCCTCGTACTTGACTTCGTTTTCCTCGATGGTCTTGTATCTTTCGAAGCGTTCGACGACCGTCCTTTCGAGCTCCTCCGGCTCGATATAAAGCGAATTGATTATGTTGTGCGGTCTGCCGCCCTTTGTGCCGCGGCAAGCCCAGGTCTTTTCGGGTATATCGCGGTGGGGCTTCGCCTCGAAGTCCACCGGCTCCATCATCTGGCCCAGAGCGCCGTCGGCGAATATCATGCAGGGCATGCGGTAGATATCCGCAAGGTCGAAGGCTTCCCCGGTGAGCGTTGCCATTTCCTGCACCGAATTCGGGGCAAGCACGATTATATGGCCGTCGCCGTGGCCGAGCGCCTTTGTCGCCTGGTTGTAATCGCTTTGTGCCGGCTGAATGCCGCCAAGACCCGGCCCGCCGCGCTGAACGTTTACGATAACGCAGGGCAGGTCGGAGCCGATAATGTAGGATATCCCCTCGCTTTTAAGGCTGATCCCGGGGGAGGAGGAGCTGGTTATGACTCTTGCACCGGAGGCGGAGGCACCGAGCACCATGTTGATCGCGGCGATCTCGCTTTCCGCCTGGAGCGAAAGCCCGCCGCGCTTGGGCATATTTTTTGCCATGTATTCCGAAAGCTCGGTCTGCGGGGTTATGGGGTATCCGAAAAACAGCTTGCAGCCGGCGCGTATAGCCGCCTCCGCGATCGCTTCGTTACCCTTCATCAAAAGTTTTTCCGCCATTGCTCAGACTCCTTTCTCCACTGTTATAACGACATCGGGGCACATTGTGGCGCACATGGCGCAGGCAATGCACTTTTCGGTCTCGGTCACCGTCGCGGGGTGGTAGCCCTTTGCGTTCAGACGGCTTTTGTCGAGGAACACGATTTTTTTGGGGCAGGCGGAAACGCAAAGTCCGCAGCCCTTGCAGCGATCGGTCCTGAAGGTTACTCTGTTCATCTTTTCCTTTATATCCTTTCGTGGGGTTCAGAATAATTGCTTTGTTATATTGGAAATGCGGATCACCGCATTGTCGCCGGTTTCGATACAAGCCGTCGTCGCGACAAGCGGCAGCCCGGCGGCATCGGCAAAACGCCGTGCGTGTTCGGCGGAGGAAAGCACCGCCGCCGCATCGGTTTCCGCACCGAGATTGCTGTTGTTTATGATCCCGTCGAACCGCAGCCCGGAAACGCGTTCGATATCTCTCAGCATCGCAAGCGCATCCTCCGGCAGCGCGGTAAGCGGGCGGTAGCGGTTGTAAACGAAATACATCGTGTAGCCCGCGGCGATGTATTCATCGTGCGAAAGCCCCAAAACGGCTGGTCCGGCCGGGTCCCCCCCGGCATCCGCACTTGATATTG
>USHI01000152.1 GCA_900554405.1 uncultured Eubacteriales bacterium
CATGCGCTTTCGGGCGCCACGCCCCGCGACAGAAGCCACGGAGGCGACAATGCCCACGCCGAGAAGTATAAGCACCGCAAGAAGCCATGTCGGGAAGCGGCGTGCATTTTCCGACGGCTCGGAGCTGCCGCCCGAATTTTCGGAGGAGCTGATGATATCCGATTTCGGATGCACCTTTACATGAACGGTTATCGGTTCGGAGCTGTTGAAGCCGTCGCTTGCGATAACGGTAAAGCTGTCTTCGCCGGTAAAGCCGTCACGCGGTGAATAAACCAGCCTTTTGTTGCCGGAAACCACGGCTGCATCGCCGTTCTTCGGTGCTTCGGCAATGCTGACGGTTATATCGCCGGCAAAGGAATCGGTATCCGTGACGGTGATATCCGTGAGTATCTTGCTGTCCCCCTCGTAAAGCTCGATATCGTCGGCGGAAACGACGGGAGGATCGTTTTTGTAATTCCCTTTGATAAAGGAATATGTAATATCATACATCCGCCGCAGATATTTCCCCCGCGCGGAGGAGACATCCGCGTGGCAGAAATCATATATACTGCCCGGACCCGCGCCCTGATAATAGGTCTTTACCGCATCGGCATAGCCGTTTTTGACACCGTAGTAAAGATAGCTTTCATAATTCCTGCCGGCGGTGAGATAATCGTTGCCCATAAAGAAGGAGGGTTCGTTCGTTTCCATCTCCACACCGAGCCGGTATTTCGCGGCGGTTTCGGAAAATTCATCCAGCATCGGAAGTTTGAAATACGGGTAGGATTCGGTAAAAGCGACATTCGGCTGCATGACGGCGGCGGAAAAGCCGAGGCTTTCCCATTTTTCGATCCCGCTTGCAAGATAATACGCATCGAACAGCGTTTTCAGCCCACGGCGTTCGGCATAGGAATTCGCGGCTTTGATAAGCTCTTCCTCGTGCGCAGATATCGTGCGGTCCACGGATTCCTTATACCAGTAAAAGCCCGCAAGGTAAATATGCTTATACCCCTTCCCGCGGAAGGCGGAAATACATTTGAGCGCATACCATTCGATAATATCAACACGTTCCCCGAGGCTTTCGCAATATTCCTCCCTTCCGTCGCCGTTGATATCGCCGAAGGGCGTATTACCAAGCGGCGTCGGATACGGCAGCGTGAGAAACACGCCGAACTTTTCGCTTTTGCCGAGCGCGGTATAAACCTTTTCCACCGTTGCTTCGAGTGTATCCAGATCGCCGTTTTCGGAAAAGTTGCTTTCGAAGTAAAGCTCCCAATCGCTCATTACCGCGCCGGGCTTGCCGTTTGTATAAACCAGCCGCCCGCCGGAGGGATAATCCCCATGGCAGGGGACAAGCGCCGCAGAATCGAACAGAGTGTCGCTGATATTTCCCGCCGTGTCGAGATAGGCGATATAAGGAAGCAGTTTTTCCTCCGTAAGCACGGCTTTTTCGGGTTCCGGAGCATAATAGCCGTTATAAAGCTTGATTATATCCTTCGCTCCGCCGATATCCGTGCAATATCCGGGGATTTCGGCGGGAGTATCGGGCGTAATGCTTTTATCCGAATCCGAAACGGTCCGGCTTCCGTATACCGAAATTTCGTCGCAATAGCAGAATACCGTGCATTCGAATTCCACGCGGACATATCTTGCGCGGAAGGACGAATCCGGCGTTGCGGTAACATCGCAGCGCACGGCGGTATCGTTTGTGAAATCGAAATCGACCTCCTTGCGCAGCGCCGTGCCGAAGCTGCCCGGCTCCGTCGCGAGGCTGACCGTCACATAGGACGGCGCATATATCCCGGAGGCTTTGATGTGCAGGAATCCGGCACGGATCTCCCGCACCGAGCATTCCGCGCCGAGATCGAATTCCACGATCCTGCTGCCGCCGCGGTAAGCGCGGTACCACCCGGCGGAGCTTTCGGAGGTAAGCGCCGTTACCGAATCGGTAAGCTGACCGCTGTCGGTATCGAATACGACGCCGTTTTCGATATAATTCGCATAGGATTCGGATATCGGCTCGCCCGTCTTTACGGTATATGTCAGCCCCGAAACAAGGTTTTCGCTTTCCGCAGCGACGGTCATGGGCAGTATCACCGTAAAGATCATGATAATTATCAGCAAGCCCGAAACAACGGCACGCATTTTACTCCTCCGTGATATATTGATAATAAAGCTCTGCGATCAAGCGATGCCCCGCGATGTTCGGGTGCGGATCGAGCATCATTCCCGAAACAAGGTTCAATCCCGCGTTTGTAAGTGTTTCACTGCTTTCGTCAAAAGCGGTATAAACATCCACGACATCGTAGCCGCATTCCGCGGCACCCAATATTTCGCGGTTGAGCGCGGAAACCGCGGCATCCGAATAACTGCCGAGCGCAAGAGAGGGCTCCACGAGCGGCAGCGTTATATTCATTCCCTTATAGGGGCTGTATACCGTCTGCACGGCGATCTTCGCCCCCGGCGCAATGCCCTTTACGAGCGAATAAATCTCGCGCAGCTCGGTGTTCAGGTCGTCGCACGCTTTGTCGATAAGCGCTTTGTAATCGCTGCCGTCGAAAACAGCGTTTGCGCCGGAAATAAGCTCTTCCAGCCGCTTTATTGTCGGATCGTCCTCCGCAGGCGCCTCCGCGCCGAGAAGCAGCTTTGAATAATCGGAAAAAAGCGTTCCCAACCCGTCTGCCGAAAGCAGCTCCGAAACCCCTTCGAGCATTGAAAGCCCCTGCAAAATGTTGTTCCCGCCGATACTGACAAGAACATAATCCGCACCTTGCAGGCCTTGTGTGAATTCGCCGGCGCGGAGCTTTTCGCAAAGTCCGATGCCGGTGAGCCCGTCGATCCCGTAATTCACAGCCGCAACGCTTTCGAAATTACCGCGCAGCTTAGAGGCGAGAACGGAAGAAAACCTGTCGCCCTCGATATCCGCAAGCCCGTATCCGTGTGCGATCGAATCGCCGAGCACGACAAAGCGTACACTTTCGCCTTGCCTGCCGGAAACCGGCAAAGCGGAGCTTTCGGCGGCGGAGGAACCCTCCGGTGCGGCAGTATCCGAACCGGATCCGGTATCCGTCCCGGCGGCAGACTGCCCGCCCGCGCCGCAGGCGAACAAAAACGTGCACATAAGGAAAGCGGTGATGATAGCGACAGGTTTTCTCATTCAGTCTTCATACTTTCTTTTGATTTTTTTGCTTGTGGTCTTTTCGAATTCGGTATCCCTGAAAACGATCTTCTTGATCATTTTGTAGGAAGGCTCCGTATCGTTGAATTCCGAAACGGCGCGCCTGATTTCGGCTT
>USHI01000153.1 GCA_900554405.1 uncultured Eubacteriales bacterium
GCTTCCGCGGCGGCGGATTCGCGCCGGTAAAAGCCGGCATCCGCGGCGGCGGCGACGGTGCGCGCGCCCTGCTCGGTCGCACAGGCGCCGATATAATATATCGCATCGCTGCCGGAAAACGAAAGCAAAGCAGCTTCCGCCGCGGCGTTACCGCCGCACACGCCGGCAAAGCCGAACCCGTGCGAAAAGGTCTGTCCGAAGGGGCTGTGAAACAGCAGCGCCGCGCCGGAGGAAAATTCGGCGCGCACACATTCCACGCCGGTATGCGGCGGGGTCGCGCTTTCGCCCATCACCGGGCGGAGCAGAAAGCGGCTTTCCACCGCGCGGCTTGCGCTGATACGGATCATCTTGACCGGGTATTTATGCGCGGCAAACACGGTGACGGAGTATTCAACTCCGTTGATTTCGCCGCCGTACCGCACCACGCCGGGCGCGACGGAAAAGCTGCCCGCGCAGGCACAGGCATCGTAATCGCAGCCGTCGATACGCAGCACCAGCCTTTCGCCGTTTGCCGCGACATCCTTTTCGCCGGTGAAGGCGCAAAGCCGGCGCTCGCGCGCGTTGCCGAAGAAGGTGTATCCGAGCGAATGCGCGGTCACCACGCTGCCCAGCCCGCGCCCGGCGAGCACAAAGGAATACACGCTCCCGCGTGCAAGCGATTTATCCTCCGTATAACCTTCGGGCGTGAAATACCCCGCGCCGGAGCGCACCCCGCCCGGAGGAGGCGGCAGGGGCACGCGGCTGCCGGCACAGATGCGGATATCGCCCTGCGGCGCGGCAAGACGTTCGAGCGGGCGGGTGAAGCGGGTAAGGTCGAACACCTCCGCGGCGCATTCCTCGAGCGCGCCCGGCAGTTCGGGCGTGAGCTCGCCGCGGCGCAGCAGGAAAAACCCGCCCTTGCGCCCGATATATTCTCCTCCGCCGCCGGAACGGATCAGCTCCCGCACGGTGCGCTCCGCCGGGCGGTCGTAACGGTCGGGATCATCTATAAGAAACACGGTATCGCTTGCGAAAAAGCGCTTTGCAAGCACAAGGTACGCGCGGATGATATCGCTTATCCGCCCGAGCGCAGGCGTTTTCACCTTTATAAGCGTTATCGGCAGATCGCCGGATATCCCGTGCCGCCACAGATCGCGGATATCGCACAGCGAAAACCGCGCCGCCGCGCGTGGCGCCTTTTCATAAAGGATCGCCGTGAGCATACGCGAACCGACCTCATCGGTGCGCAGCGAGCGTTCCTCCCCGCTGCCGCCGCGGGCGATACGGATATTCATTTCGCATTCCCGTTTTGTTTCGCCGCAGGTCAACAGGAAGCACGCCCTGCCGCCATCCGCGCCGAGCGCACGGAAAATGCAGTGCGGCGTTTTGAAGGCTGCGGCTTCGGTGCCGACCGATATCCTCGCGATACGCTCCGGGGCGAAGGTATCGCCGAGCGAAAAGCCATCCGACCCGCACACAAAGCCGCATTCGGCAAGGGCATCCTTCAAGGCGACGGCAAGCGTGAGCGCGGGCGTGCCATCCCGCCTTGACCGCCGTGTGAAATAAAGTATCCGGCGGGCGCGGTCGTATTCGGCTTCCAGAAACAGCCCGGAAAAGGCGCTGTGCGCGAGGTATTCGCCCACGCGCTGCAAAACGGGCGCAAAGGAAAGCGTGATATCGTATTTCTTCAGCGCCTCGGCGCGGGTGCTTATCATCACGCAGCCGCAGTCCTTTGCAATGCTGAGCCGCACCTTTGCGGAAAATTCGGGCGAAGAGCAGACATATGTCGCGCCTGCGGCATCCCACAGAAATGCGTTTTGCGCACCCGCGGCGGGCGAGCAGGAATACACCCCGCCGGAGCGCGAAAAGACGACCCTTGGCGCGGGATCCTGCCGGAAGGGCGCGAAATCGGTACGGGTGACGGCGTTTTCGCCGTAAAACAGCGATACGCTGCCGTCGCTTCCCGCGGCAAAGCCGATATCCCCGCGGGTGAAAAGCATTGTTTTCAGGTCGCCCGCTGCCGCGCTGCCCGCTGCCGGGGTATCCTCGCGGCGTTTTTCGCGCAGGCGGCGGGAATTACCGAACACGACCGCGCCCACGGGTACACGCTCCTGCAAAAGCTCCAGCGCGCATTTCATTTGCCCGTCGGAAACGAAGCGGCGGACAAAAACTCCGTCCGAAAGCGCGTTTGCGGCGGCGATCATGCTCATGCCGACATGGTGCGCCATATAGCTCTTTACCGTAACGCCGGTGCCGCCGTTCAGGTCGAGCGCCTCGTAAAAGCCGTATTTGCCGTAAACACCGCGGTTTGCAAGGCGGCGGAGGTTCTTCATCGCGGCAAGCGGGCAGATCGGCAGCGAAAGGAAGGAGGAATAGGGCGAAACGACGTTTTCATCCGCGCCGCAGCGGCGTATCGCAAGGTTTGGCAGCCCGTTTGCCTTGTATTGATAATGCATTTGCGCATCGAAGGAATAAAACCCGCTTTCGCTCACGCCCCAGGGCTCGCCCGCCGCACGCTGCATCATCACGGCAAAGGAAAGGCTTTCGAAATCGAAGGATTCCCGCCAGAGCGGCAAAAAGAGCCGCGGCATCAGATATTCGAACGCCGTTCCCGACCAGCTCAGCATCCCGATATACCCGCGTGAATGGGTGAGCGGTCTGCCCAGCGCGCGCCAGTGCTTTTTCGGCACCTCGCCGCGGGCGACGGCGATATACCCGCCCATGCACGCCTCGCTCATTTTCAGATCGTAAAAGCTGTTGTCGAGCCTGCCGTCGCTCCCCACGCCGACAGCGAAAAGCGAACGCGAGCGGTCGTAAAAGGCGGAAAGCTCGATGCCGTTTATCAGCGATTCCGCCTGCGCGATGACCGCCCCGGCGCGTTCATCCTCCGCGATATATTCGCGCAGCCCCTCTTTGAGCGCTATAAGCATCCCGGTGAGGTTTGCGCTGTCCACAAAGGAAACATACCCGCCGCCGATAACCTCCTTTGTGCGGATGTCATACCAATTATAAAGGTTGCCGCGGTACTTCGGCAGCGAAAGAAGCGTTTCCATGCTTGCTTCCAGCCGGTCAAAAAGTGTTTTCGTGCCGATAAAGCCCATATCCCGCGCCGCAAGCACCGAAACGAGATAAAAGCCGATGTTCGTGGGTGAGGTGCGCATTGCGGTATCGCTCACCGGGGAAACCTGAACGTTATCCGGCGGGAGATGATTTGTCGCTTCCGAAACGTTTTCGGAATAAAAGCGCCACATATCCGCGCAATAGGCGCGCAGGACACGCTCC
>USHI01000154.1 GCA_900554405.1 uncultured Eubacteriales bacterium
CCGCCGCGGCGGCGGTTTCCCGCACAAAGGCAAGCTTTTTCAATGTTGCATCATTGGAAACAATCCCGCACTGCGGCGCGCACACGGCAAGCGGAAGCGAAGGAAAACCCCCGCCGCAGCCGATATCCAGCACCCGCGCGCCGGGTGTAAAATACCCGGTGGAAAGCGGGATTATGCTGTCGTAAAAATGCATGAGCGCAACGCCGCGTTCATCGGTGATCGCCGTGAGGTTCATCACCCGGTTGCGCTCGACAAGCTCCCTGCCGACGATATCGAGCGCGTCGAGCTGCCATTGCGGGAGCGTTTTGTATTTTGCCAGAATGTCCGAAAAAGCCATATTAACTCCTTTGTGCAAGCCAGATAAGCAGAACCGATATATCCGACGGCGAAACCCCGCTTATGCGCGATGCTTTGCCCACGCTTTCGGGGCGCAGCTTCTGCAGCTTCTGTGCCGCCTCGATACGCAGCCCGCGTATGGAAAGATAATCGGTGTCCGGCGGAAGCAGCTTCTTTTCCAGCCCCTTGAAGCGTTCCACCTCCGCAAGCTGGCGCTTTATGTATCCCGCATATTTTATCTCCGTTTCGGCGCGGTGCAGCACCCTGCCGCCATACCCGCATTCCATGCCGGAAAGCGATATCACATCGTTTATCGTTATACCCGGACGGCGCAGCAGCTCCGCACAGGGGATACCGCAGCCGGTTTTCGGGAAGCCGTTCATTTCGAGCAGTGCATCCAGCGCTTCGCCGCCGCGGATGCTTGTCTTTTCCAAAGCGGCTATAAGCGAAGCGACCTCGCGCTCCTCCTGCTCGAACCGGGCATAGCGCCCGGCATCGACAAGCCCGAGCCCGTAGCCCTTCTTCATCAGGCGGGCGCGTGCGTTATCCTGCCGCAGAAGCAGGCGGTATTCGCTGCGCGATGTCATTATCCGGTAGGGCTCGTTCGTGCCCTTTGTGACAAGATCGTCTATAAGCGTGCCGATATAGCTTTCGCTGCGGGAAAGCGTGAACGGCGGTTTTCCCTGCGCTTTGAGCGCGGCGTTTATACCGGCGATAAGCCCCTGAGCCGCCGCCTCCTCATAACCGGAGCTGCCGTTGAACTGACCGGCGCCGAAAAGCCCGCTTATTTCGCGGAATTCAAGGCTTGATGTCATTTGCAGCGGATCGGCGCAATCGTATTCTATCGCATATGCCGTGCGCATGAACACCGCGCGCGAAAGCCCCTTTATCGAGCGAACCACCCGCACCTGAACATCCTCCGGAAGCGAGCTTGAAAGCCCCTGAAGGTATACCTCCTTCGTGTCCAGCCCCATCGGCTCCACGAATATCTGATGACGTTCCTTATCCGCAAAGCGGACGACCTTATCCTCTATGCTCGGGCAGTAACGCGGGCCGGTGCCGTGGATAACGCCCGAAAACAACGGCGAGCGCGAAAGATTTTCGCGGATGATACGGTGTGTTTCGGCGTTCGTATATGCAATATAGCAGGGCAGAAGGTTTTCGCCGGTCGACCCGTCGCCGAAGGGCGCGGGGATATCGTCTCCCTCCTGCTTTTCGAGCAGGTCGTAATCTATGCTGTCGGCATGAATGCGCGGCGGAGTGCCCGTTTTGAACCGGACAAGCCGCACGCCGAGCTTTGAAAGCGATTCCGAAAGCCGCCGCGCGGGGATCGTGTTATCGGGGCCGGATTCGTATGTCTCGTCCCCGACGATTATACGCCCGGAAAGCGAAGTCCCCGTCGCTATGACAACGCATTTTGCGGGGAAGAAGGCGCCGAAGGAGGTTTCCACCCCGGTAACACCGTTTTCATCCGCGCGCACGCCGACGACCTCGCACTGACGCAGCGTGAGGTTTTCCGTCGTTTCGGCAACGTGCTTCATGTATTCGCGGTAGCGGACACGGTCCTCCTGCATACGCAGCGACTGCACCGCGGGGCCCTTGGAGGCATTCAGCATCCTGCTTTGCAGCATACAGGCATTGGCTGCACGCCCCATTTCGCCGCCCAGAGCATCGAGCTCGAACACGAGGTGCCCCTTCCCCGTTCCGCCCACGGAGGGGTTGCAGGGCATATTGCCGACCAGGTCGAGCGTGAGCGTAAAGAGCACCGTCTTTGCACCCATCCGCGCCGCGGCAAGAGCCGCCTCCAGCCCGGCATGGCCCGCGCCCACAACGACAACGTCCGTTTTATCCGCAATATATGTATCCATATCGGTACCCCCGAAAAATGCAGTGATTTCGCCTTATTTTCCCACGCAGAAGTGCGAAAATATCTCGTTTACGATATCCTCGCCGACGGTTCTTCCGTCCGCCTCGCCGAGGTATCCCATCGCGCGTTCGATATCCATCCCCGCGATATCCTGTGTGAATCCGTCCAGCGCTCCGGCGGCATCCGCAAGCGCCGCGGCGGCATTGACTATCGCCGCGTTCTGGCGCGCGTTCGTGATTATCTCCTCGTTTTCGCCGATATCCGCGCCGCCCAGCATTCCGGCAACGGCTTCGGCGATATCCTCCCTGCCCTCTCCGCGAAGCGCGCTTATCCGCACCGCATTTTCAAACGGCGGCTTCACCGCGCCGATATCGATATCGCTTTTGTTCATAAGGCAGATGACGCGGCTTTCCTTCCCGCGGCGTTTTATCTCCTCGATCAATGCAAAGTCGCCGCCGTCGAGCGGGCGCGAAAGATCGAAAACGGCAAATATCAGATCCGCTTTGCCGATACATTCCAGGCTCTTTTCCACGCCGATACGCTCGATATCGTCGGCGGAGTCGCGTATGCCGGCGGTATCCGAAAGGCGAAGCAGCACATCGCCGCAGCGCACCGTTTCGGTAATAACATCACGAGTTGTGCCGGCAATGTCGGTTACTATCGCGCGGTCGCTCCCGCACAGCATATTCAGCACCGAGCTTTTGCCGGTGTTCGGCTTGCCGATGAGCGCGGTTTTTATCCCCTCGCTTATTGCCGTGCCGTATTCGTGCGTGCGCGAAAGCCGCAAAAGCCCTTCGCGCACGGAGTCGATCCTTTCGCGCATTTCGGGCACGGAAATATCCGTCATATCCTCATCCGGGTAATCTATAAAGGCATAAACCGAAGCTGCGATCCCGCGCAGCGTTTCGTAATACCCGGAAATCTCCGCGGCGAGCGTGCCGGATGCCTGCCGCGCCGAAACGCGCAGGTATTTTTCGCTTTTCGCCTCGATAAGCCCGCCGACCGCTTCCGCCTGTGTCAGGCTGATACGCCCGCCGATAAAGGCGCGGCGGG
>USHI01000155.1 GCA_900554405.1 uncultured Eubacteriales bacterium
GCTTGCCGCCGTGTCGGCAAGCGGCAGGCAAAAGCCATAGGGCAAAAGCAGCAAAAGCGAAATAACAAACGCAAGCATCCTCCGCTTCATGCGGTACACCTCCTTCGGTTATGCCTCCATTATATATCCGCGCCCGCTTTATGTCAATAAAAGCGGCAAAAGGCTATTGCAAAATCGGCGGGAAAGCGTTATAATTACTTAACGCACTAATAAGCGAAAGCGTGTGCGAATATAATGCAAAATGCAAAAAAGAGAACGGATGACCGCTATGAACAACATCAGTTATTACGGCGATTACGATTTTGTCGGTATGAACAAGTCCTTCACCCCCGGCAATAAAAGGGAAAATCTCCTTTTAGGGCTTCCGCAGAAGATCAGGAATTACGAAGAGATCGAGGAACGCTATCAGACCGACTGGTTCAATTCCCCCGATACCTGCACCGAGCTTACGGACGGCGTTTATGCGACGGAACCCGTGTGCGGCGACAAGGCATTCTTCCGCTTCACCGCCGGTGCGGCAAGGAGCATCATTTACGACCTCGGCGGCATATGCACGGTGGACAGCGCGCGTATAGGCGTGCTTAAAGAGGTCTCCACCGGGGTCAGGCTGCCCGTGCGGGTGAGCGTGCGTGTTTCCGCCGACGGTATCGCCTGGCAGACTGCCTGCGAGATCACCGGCTTCGCAAGCGAAAAGGAAAACGACATTGTCCGCCTGGAAAAGCGGTTTTCCGAAAAGTTCGCGGCAAGGTACGTTGAATTTTCCTTTATGGTCGTTGTCCACCTTTTCGTGGATGAAATAGAGGTGTTCGGTGTGCGCAGCGCAGACGGCGGCGTTACCCCCGTTGCCGACGACGTAAAGGATACCGACTTCCCCGGGAGATATGCCTCCTCCGACACGCTGGGCGCAAAGGACGTTCTGCTTTCCTATATCTGCCACGACAAGATCGAACCGATCACAAAGGATATCTTCCTTCCCCATGTCGCATATATCGAAAACGGCGAAATAAAGGACACGCTCTTCGACAGCTACCTTTTCCTGCCGTATGTCGCATTCCTTTACCAGGGCTATGAAAAGCGACCGCTCAAAAAGGAGGATTGGCAGAGGTATATCGATTGCCAGTTCACCCCGGGCAGGAACATGGATGCCCTGGAAGAAGCGGTTGCCGAGGTCGGCAGGGCGCTGGGCAAGCCGGATCTCTGCGTGACGACCTTCTTTTCCATCCTTTACCCCGTGACAAAGGTTACGGAATTCGGCGAAGTCGGCGGCAAAAACCTCGATTTCACCAACCTCGGGGACCGCAAGGCGGCGCTCAAATGGCTTATCGACGAGCAGCTTGCCCGCTTTGAGGAAAAGAAATACAAGCACATAAAGCTCAACGGCTTTTACTGGTTCACGGAGGAGATAAGCTATTCGGACGAACAGCTTCTCGAGCTGCTCCGCTTCACGACCGACTATGTCCGCTCCAAGGGCTTTATCACCACCTGGATTCCCTATTTCCACGCAACGGGCTATAACGACTGGCGGCATCTCGGGTTCGATCAGGTCTGCTATCAGCCCAACTATGCCTTCAATCAGAGCGTTCCCGATTCCCGCCTGTTCGATGCGGCGGCGACGGCAAAGCTTCTCGGCATGAGCATAGAGCTGGAGATCGGCGGCACTGCGGACTGGAATATCGAAAGAATAAAGAAATACTACGCAGCCGGCGCGATAACCGGATACATGAAGGATGCTTCCCATATGTATTACCAGGGCGGCGTTCCGGGCGAATATTACAGGGCGTATATTTCGGACGACCCCAAGCTCCACTCGGTATATACCGATACCTACCGCTTCATAAAGGGCACGTTCGATCCGTCCGAAGTTGAATTTGACTGAACCGAAGGAGTAAACGCGGATGCTTGACAAGATCAGGGACGAAAACACCGACCGCCTTGCGGAGGTGCTGACCTGCCTGCGCGACAAGGAGGAAGCCTATCGCTTTCTTTCCGACCTGTGCACTATCAGCGAGATAACCGAAATGAGCAAACGGCTCACCGCCGCGGGAATGCTGCGCGAAGGCTGCACATATAACGAAATAGCCGAAAAGACCCGCCTTTCCACGGCGACGATAACGCGCGTCAACCGCGCCCTGCGCTACGGGAGCGACGGATATCTTATGGTTCTGGACAGGATAAAGGAAAAATGAGCTTCTTCACGCTCGCATCCGTGTACGACAAGATCAACGGCAAAGCATATCCGCAATACGCGGATATGCTTTGCCGCGCTTTTTCGCTTGCCGATATCCCCGTGCGGGAGGTGCTCGACCTCGGCTGCGGCACGGGCGGCATGGCGTTTCTTCTTGCGGAAAAGGGCCACGACATGGTCGCGCTCGATTCCTCGCCGGAAATGCTTTCGCTTGCCGCGGAAAAAAACGTCGGCAACGGCGTGCTGCTTATCTGCCGCGATATGCGCGATTTCGAGCTTTACGGCACCGTTCAGGCGGTTTATTCCTCCTTCGACTGCCTTAATTACCTCGTTTCGGACGGCGATCTCGAAAAGGTCTTTTCGCTCGTGCATCTATATCTTGAGCCGGGCGGAGTGTTCGTTTTCGACGTGAACACCGAATACCGCTACAAAAACGTTTTCGACGGCAGAAGCTATGTTTACGAGCCGGGCGGCGAGGTTTTCGCCGTATGGTGCTCGGCGTGCGGCGGGGACGGGCTGTGCGCCTTCGATATCGACGTTTTCGAAAAAAAGAAGGGTACAAAGCTTTATGCCCGCACGCACGAACGTATGCTTCAGCGCTGCTATTCCGAAGGCGAGATATTATCCGCCGCAAAAGGGTTTTCGCTTGTCGAAAGGAGCGGCGGCAAGGGCTTTGACGGCTGTACCGCGCCGGAAAAAAGCTATTACATACTCCGCCGCGATCCGTGACGGCATTTTAACGTATTGCACAAACCGAAGCCTTTTCCCGGGCTTCGGTTTTGTTTATTCGGCATATTGCAAAATCGCCGCGCGTGTGTAAAATGTTAGTATGCTAACAAACATATTCGCGGGCAGGTTCCCGCGGGGGAAAGGAGCTTTCATGAAGCGCGAGGAAACGGTCGGCTACTGCGTGCGGGAGCTTTCGAATGCGCTGCGGCGCGGCATAGAGCAGGGCGCGGGCGAGAAGGAAAAGTGCACGAACCTGCACGGCTGGGTCATTGGCTGGCTGTATGACAATTCCGGCAGGGACGTGTTCCAGAAGGATATCGAAA
>USHI01000156.1 GCA_900554405.1 uncultured Eubacteriales bacterium
TCGCCGCATTGCGCGGCGGGAGCCTCGGCAGCGGGCACGCATTGCACGCCGGCTTCGGCTTCATCCAGGTCTTTGGATATCCTTTCGCGGCGGGAGGCGAATATTTTTCCGATACTCTTTCTGCCGAAAAGGAATATCAGCCCGAAAAGTATCAGGAAATTTATAAGTGCATATAAAAATTCCATGTCACGCTACCGCAATAAGATAAGCCTTTCATTGAATTGCGCGGCAAGATCGTCCGTCCTTTCGGAAAGAAAAGCGCCGATCGCCGCTTTTTCGGCTTCGATATCCGCCTTCGCGGCCTCAAACGCTTCCCTTCCTGCTTGCTCGGCTTCGGCTTCGCGTTTTTCGGCTTCCTCGGGGATAGCCGCTATTGCCGCCGCCTTCGCAGCCGCTTCACGTTCCTTTTTGCCTGCGCTTTCCGCCGCCTTCGCAGCCTCCGCCGCGGATGCCGCTTCGAGTTCCGCCTTTTCATCACGCACACGGCGTATCTTCTCCGCGCGCTTGTCCATAAATGCAAGCGTCGGCTTGAAAAGAAGCTTCCAGAGCACAAGCATCAGTATGCAAAAGTTTATAACTGTCCATATAACGACAGAAAGCTGTACAGACATTACCGGAAACCTCCGTCAAAAGGTTTTTCAGCCTATCTTGTTGATAAGCATGAAGGCGATAAGCAGACCGTAAATGGTAAGCGCCTCCATCAGCGCAAGCGCGATTATAAGCGCACTGCGGATATCCTTTGCCGCATCGGGCTGGCGGGCTATGCTTTCCATTGCGGCTGCCGCCGTTTTGCCCTGGCTTATCGAGGGGAAAATCGTGCTTAATGCGATGGCGAAAGCCGCCGCGATAGCAATAATTGCGTTCTCTGTCATTTTTTTGATCTCCTTTTTTGTTGAATCAGTCTTCTATGAATTCTTCGAGATAAATGGATGTGAGCATGGTGAATACGACAGCCTGTATGGCGCAGAACAGCACCGAAAGGGCCATCATAACCACCGGAATGCCTATCGGCAGAATACCGTACAGCTCCTCCGTGACCGTTTCTTCGCCGAAAATGTTGCCGTAAAGCCGCAGTGCAAGCGATGCGGGCTTGATAAACTCATCCAGCAGCAGCAGCGGAAGCATTACCGCCACCGGCTTGACAAAATGCGAAAAATAGTGCTTCGGCCCTGCCTTCAACCCCGCCGTCTGCAAAAAAACGAACGTGACTATGCCGAGCGCGAGCGTGACCGAAAGCGCCGATGTAGGAGCTTTCAGATATTTCGTAAGCCCCACGCCGGGTATTATTCCCGAATAGTTGGAAGCGATGATGAACACAAACAGCGAAGCAAGGAAGAAGAAATACTTTCTTGCGTTCTTCCTGCCGAGTATGCCCGAAAAGAAATTATCGAGATACTCCACGCCCGTTTCGATAACGTTCTGGAACCTGCCGGGGCGTTCACGCAGGTTGTGCGTTGCGATAAGCGAAACTATCGCAAGCACCGCGATAATGCACCATTCCGTGATAACCTCGCCGGTTATATCCAGAAATCCGAAAAGCGGGATTATTACCTCGGAACCGCCGTTCATTCGGTATCGCCCCCTTTGCTGCCGGTTTTATCCGTGTTTACGGCAGGTTTGCCGCAAAGCGCAACGAGCCGCGAGGAAAAAACGACCGACGGCAGTGTGATCCCCAATGCCGCACCGACAATGGTGGGAACGACCTCGATCCCGAGCTTTTTTGCAATGAAGTATGCTCCCGCAAAATAAGCGATCCCGATGATCTGCCTGATCGGCGCGACTGTCGCGAGATTTTTGTTTTTGATAATAAATTCCTTCATCACGCGGTAGCAGATATATGATACAAGCACCCCGCCCAGCAGAGCGATAAGCGCGCACACAAACGGATTATTCAAAAAGCATCCTCCCTTCACAAAGCTGATATTACCACAAATACAGTTGCCGTGTCAACCTGTCTTTATTTGCAGAAAAGGCTGCCGAACCGCCAAAAGCGCTGCAACAGCCGTGTTTCCGTGTTGTTTTACAATTTCGCGAGTATTTCTTCCCTGAAAAACTCTTCCGCGTTTTCCGGCGAAACCGAGCAGAATTTGTCGTCCACGAGAACGCAGACACCTTCCTGGCATCTGCCTATGCAGAACATACCCGCAAGCTCCACCTTATCCGCAAGCCCGTTTTGCTCGACAAGCTTTTTGAGCTCCTCGACAACAACGTGCGAGCCCTTGATATGGCAGGAAGAGCCGATACATATCTTGACCTTCATGCTAATTCCTTTCTGTGAAAATGTCACGTCTTTACGGCTTTTGCGGCGTCCGCCGCTTCATCGAGCCGCTTGTTGCGGAAGTAAAGCGCGACGTCGATGGAAATTTCGATAAAGTTCAGCACATAGAAGAAGAAGCTGAGGTAGAAGAGGAAACCGTCGCTCCCGCCGGCCACCTGTATGATCTTCCGTGCAATACCGCAGGCATACCCGATAAGCAGGAACACCTCGAAAAAGAGGCTCTTGCCCTTCGCAGTACGCGAAATAATGGATTTGCGTATGGAGATCGGCCAGGAAAGTCCGAAGCAAAAGATAGTCAACGCTTCAAGAAGATCGGTAATCATTGTAATGCTACTCCGTTAATTGAATTTTCTTGTATAATCGGGAAGGAGCTTCGGGGAGACGGCATCCGTCACCACACCGGCGGCTTCTCTTTCGGCATCAAAGCGGGATATATGCCCGAGCGTGAGCGCGCCCACATGGGTTTCCCTTGCAGCCGAAGCCGCGTTTTTGCCGGCGTTCCTGCCGAAGACGATGATATCAAGCAGAGAGTTGCCCATCAGACGGTTCCGGCCATGGATGCCCCCGACGGCCTCACCGGCAACAAACAGGTTTTCTACATTCGTCGTCATACCGTTCACATTGATATCCAGACCTCCGTTCTGATAATGCAGCGTAGGATACACAAGAATCGGTTCGCGGCGGATATCTATACCGTAGCTTGCGAACATTCTCATCATGGCGGGGATTCTGCGTTCGATGGTTCCCTCGCCGCCGATCGTTTCGATCATCGGGGTATCCAACCAAACAGCCTTGCCGTTGCCGGTATCCACGCCTTCCCCGCGGTCGGAGCATTCGCGTATAATCGAAGCCGCGGCAACATCGCGCGTTTCGAGCGGGTGCATAAACACCTTACCGTCGCGGTTGATGAGCTTTGCACCGAGCGAACGAACCTTTTC
>USHI01000157.1 GCA_900554405.1 uncultured Eubacteriales bacterium
TCGCGGTCGGGGAATATCTCTGCGCCGAGCAGGCGTTCTTCATCCCCGGCTTTCATGGCGCGGACGACGATTTCGGAAATATACGGGCACTTCACCGAAAGCTTTTCCTCGATTTCCTCCGGATATACATTTTTGCCGTTTTTGAGTATGATAAGGTTCTTCATTCTGCCGGTGATAAAGATGAAATTGTTTTCATCCACTCTGCCGATATCGCCGGTATGGAACCAGCCGTCCACGATAGCTTCGGCTGTCGCCTTTTCGTTTTTGTAGTAGCCCATCATAACGTTGGGGCCCTTGACGCAGATCTCGCCCTCGCCCGCTTCGTTCGGATCGTCTATCCGGAGCTGCATACCCGGAAGGAGCTGACCGACTGATTCGTAATTATGGAATTCGGGGCGATTGATGGAGATAAGCGGCCCGCATTCGGTTATACCGTAGCCGTTTATGAGCGTTATGCCGATACTGTCGAAGAAATCGACCATATCGGGTTTAAGCGGAGCGCCGCCGCAGATGATCGCTTTGAGCCTGCCGCCGAAGTTTTCGGTAACACTTTTGAACAGGGGCTTGCGCAGGTCGATCCCCACGGAAAGCATTCCGTTGCTGAACCTGATAAGCTTGCGGAGCGCGGCGGCTTTGCCGCTCTCCTCTGCCTTATCCCATATGCCGCGGTATATCTTTTCGACAAACAGCGGAACGAGCTGGACTTCCGTCGGCCTGTAAAACTTGATGTTCGGCAGAACGGTACGCAGGCTTTCGTTTATGCAGATCGTCATTCCGTGGTGGAACATGGTAAGAATGCCGGTGGTGGATTCATAGGAATGGTGATACGGGAGTATCGAAACTGCGGTATCGGTTATCTTCATGAGCATCTGCGAAGCGCGGATGTTGGTGATAAGCGCCTTTGCATTGAGCATAACGCCCTTTGCCCTGCCGGTGGTGCCGCTCGTATAAAGCAGCTCTTTCAGGCATTCGTTATCCGGCGTGACATCCAGAAAGCGTCTGTCGCCCGCGGCGAGAAGCTCTTTGCCCTTTTCCATAAGATCGCCGACATAAAGGTGGCGTTCGTCCTTTACGGCAGGTTCGTCAAAGCAGATAAAGTATTTGATGTTCGGAAGTCTGTCTTCCAGCGCAAGAAGCTTTTTTTCGGTCGCCTTGCCGGCATGGAACACCGCGGTTGCATCCGAATTATCGAGCACAAACACGGTGTCATCATCCGAAAGATCCTTATCCACGGGTACGACAACGCCTTCGGTATTGAGCGTGGAAAGATATGCACGCACCCAGTCGAAGCTGTTTGCGCCGATAATGGCGACGTGAGTATTGCCGATACCGAGATCGTACATCGCCGTGCCGAGCGCATCGACCTGCTCCTTTACCTCCGGGTATGTCACGGAAACGACTTCCCCGCCGGACCTGTATCTGAACGATACCATATCCGGGAAATCCCTTGCCGCGTCGTCGATCAGGGCGCGCAGCGATGCGCATTCGCGCACTTCATAAAGCGGGTAATTGGTTTTACGGTTCTTATACATATTAAGCTCTCCGTCCTTTTCTTTATTTCATTATAATAGTTTTCGGATAAAAATCAAGTGCGGCCCTGCAATTTTTTGCAAGGCGGCGAATATACTTTGCTTCGGGGGGAGTAATTACCATGGCTGATACGGACAACTGTGTTTTTGTGCTGGAAAACTCGCTTGCCGCGGTTTCCGCCTGCGACAACGGAAACGGATATGCGGTCACGGACGGATTCGAAAGCAGCATATACATGTATTCGCGTTCCGGCGTGCAGACCGGCACCGCCGCGGCGTTAAGACCGTACCGAAGGCTTCGCCACGACCCTGTTTCGAACGGGTACAGCGCCGTTTCCTGCTGCGGCGGAGGAAGAATTTACCGGCTCGGAAGCGATTTTTCGGAAACCGGGTTTATCACGCTGGAAACCGCCCGCGGGCAGGGCGAAGACGAAATAGCGGATGCCTGCATCACACGCTCGGGCAGCGAAAGCTATTATACCGTTGCGTTCCCCGGAAGCGTGTATCTATTCGGGAGCGACGGCAGGCGCCTTGCAAAGCTGTGCGAAACGGCGGGAAGAATAACCGACCTTGTCGCGCCCACACCGGAATTCCGCGCCGCCGTGGAGGAGCGCGGAGGCAGCAGCCTGATAAGCGTTTACAACAACGGAAAAACGGTTTACACCGCAGTGCCGAAAGGGCTTTCGGCACGGATGCTCTTCTGCAGCGGCGAAACGGTTTACGGGCTGTTCGGAAGAGCGTATATATACAACGTCATCAAAACCGTTTATTTCGGCGGGAGCATTGTTCTGCCCGCCGGACAGGGCTGCGAATAGCTTGCATTCCGCCGACGGACGTGGTATCATTATACCGCACCGGAGGTGACGATACATGGATGAGCATATTACGGACAACACCATAAAACGGCTTTTGCGCCCGCGCAACGAATGGGGCAACAAGGGCGATTTCGGAACGCTTGCAATGCTTTGCGGAAGCCCTTACATGAGCGGCGCGGCTTATCTTTCCGCCATTTCCGCACTGAAAAGCGGGGTTGGGCTTCTGAAATTCGCGGGGAGTGACGAAATGATCGCCATAATGCGGCAGATGCTTCCCGAGCCTGTATACACCCCGGTTCCCGGCGGCGATATTTTCCGCCGGGCGACGGCGTTCCTGTGCGGCTGCGGAGTGGGCGGCTATTACGAGGATATTCTCGCCGGCACACTTGCAGCCTGCGATGTACCCGCGGTTTTGGATGCCGATTGCATAAACTTCCTTGCACGGAATACATTTATACTACGGGAAATGAAGTGCGAACGTATTATCACGCCGCACCCGGGCGAAATGGCGCGCCTGACAGGCAAAAGCATTGCCGAAATCGAGCTTTCGCGCAGCGAAACGGCGGCGGAATTTGCACGGGAGTACGGCTGCCATGTACTGCTGAAAGGGCACAGAACCGTTATCGCGGCGCCGGACGGGCAGGTATTTATCAACGAAACCGGTTCGAGCGCGCTTGCAAAGGGCGGCAGCGGTGATGTGCTTGCCGGAGTTATCGCCTCGCTCGCGGCGCAGGGGTACAGCCTTTTGGAAAGCGCGCGTATCGGGGCGCATATCCACGGGCTTGCCGGCGAGATACTTGCCGTGCAGGAGGGCGAATGCGGTGTTCTCCCGCACGAGCTGCCGGGGGTTATAGGCAGGG
>USHI01000158.1 GCA_900554405.1 uncultured Eubacteriales bacterium
CCTGCCGATGGCATTGAAGATATCCGCGGAAAAATCCGCAGGGTCTACGATCCTTTTGTCCATATATCATTCCTCCGGTATCGCATAAAGAAACACGTCCCAAGCGGGAACGTATTCCTTGCGGCGAATATAGAATTTATATTTGTAATTTATCGCCGAAAGCATCGCGGGGAAGCGCACTATATCCTCCGCGCGGTGATATACCGCAACGCACACGGCGGGTCTGCGGCAGAAAAGCGTGTTCGCCGCGCCTTCCAGCACCGCCTCATCCGCACCCTCGGCATCGATCTTTATGCTGTTTACGAGCAACCCCTTATCGCCGATACGGTTGTATCCGCAAAAGCCATCCACAGTAACGCATTGTATGCCCTCTCCCGCACCCATGTGCGAGGCACGCCCCCGCCCGGATGCAAAGCCGACGACCCCGTTGACATTGCCGGCAAGCAGATTTTCGCACCTTAAACGCGGCAGCGGGCGTTTCGCAAGCCTCGAAAAGGCGGTTTTATCCGGCTCGAAGGCTATTATTTCATCATAATCTGCGCTTTTGCGCGCATATTCGAGCGCGGTATCGCCGTCATAAGCGCCGATATCGATATGCACTCCGCCGCGGAAAAATCCGTCGGGCGGCGTAAAGCAGTGGGAATCCTTTATAAAATCAATATCGCCGGTATAGTTATACGCAACGAGCGAATCGAATATCCTGCGGGAGATATCATCGCACAGAAGCGCGCGTGTGCGGTCCAGACGCTCGTGCTCGGCGGCGATATACTCCGCATCCATCGCCCCGCCGCCGAAAACCGGCAGATTCGGCGAAACAACGCGGTGCCGCCCGCGAAGGTCATACAAAAATCGCGATCTTTCGCCCTCTGTGCCGAAGCATACAACAAGGCACAGCGAACCGAAGCGCGCCGCGGCTTCCGGAACGCCGAGCACCGGAAAGCCCAGAAAGCTCTGCCCGCGCAAAAAGCCCTCCGAAGCGACAACGCCGGATATCTTCACCCCGCGTGCCGTGAGATAGGCGTATATCTTTTCCGCTCCGTTGCCCATGCCGTAAAGCATTATCGGGCGGTTCTCCCGCCTTAACGAACCGACAAGCGGTTCAAGCCCCGAAACAAGCCCGAGCGTGCTCATAGATCATCCGAATAATGGCTTTTGAAGCCCTCGCCGAAAACGCCTGTTGCCTTTGTGACGATCATAAAGGCATCCCCGTCCTCCTCTCGCACGATATCCCGCGCCTGCGGGAGCGAACGCATACGCAATGCGCACATAAGCACGTTTTTCCGATCCCCGGTATAAGCGCCGGTGCCGCTCAGATAAGTCGCTCCGGCATCAAGCTCGTTCATCAGCCGTGCGGCGATATCCTTATCCCTGCCGCTGATGATATATACGATACGCGCTTCATCCGAGCCGTAAAGCACGGTGTTGAGTATATACATCTGCAGAAACACGGCTATACCCGCAAAAAGCGCCTTGTCGATATCACCGAAAACAAAGCCCGAAGCGGCGACAATGATGCCGTCCGTGATAAGAAATACACCGCCGGTGGAAATATAGGGAAATTTTGTCCGCAGCAGCTTGACGATCACGTCGGTGCCGCCGGTTGTCGCTCCGTTGCGGAACACAATCCCGATACCGGTTGCCGCAAGGAACGCACCCGCGGCGCAGGCAAGGATCGGTTCATACGTCAGCGCGCCGACCCATTTATCCAAAAGGTTCATGAAAACCGATGAAACCGCCACCGAATAAACGGTGGAAACAAGGAACCTCGCTCCCAGCTTCCACATCCCGGCAAGCAATATCGGAATGTTCATGATTATAATCCATGTCCCGGTGGGGACAGCGGGAATAAGCTTGTTTATGATTATGGCCATACCCGAGACACCGCCCGGTGCAAGCCGGTTCGGATCGAGAAACATGGATATCCCCGCAGCATAAAGAGCGCTGCCGAGCGTTATCATCGCATATTTCACGGCAAGCCGGCGAAAACCGTTTTCCGTATGCTTCATGCTGCCTCCGTCATATCCGCAAGAGCCGCGGAGAATGCAATTATACCGTAGCCCTCGTCGTTATCCAGAATAACAAAAACAAATTCATAGTAAAGCTCGTCTATAAAGGCAAGGTAATTACAGCTTATGACCCTGCCGTCCAGCTCGGTATCATCCGAATAATTCTTTGCCACGGCGGTAAGCGATGTCATTTCATCGCCGATATTCAGGTATGCCTTTGATGCCGTCTCGTAAAACGCATCGCCGGGAAGTGCTTTTTCGATATATCCGGGGTGGATAAGACTTTTCATCCCTTCCTCATCCCGCGAAAGCACCGCCGAGGCATAATCGGTGCAGAGCGCATCCGCGCGCTCGGCATCTATCCTGTTGCAGCCGCAAAGCGCCGCCATACACAGCGCCGCGGCAAGAATCAATGCCATTTTCTTTATCATTTCGCCACCGTATAAATATCCGCTGTGCCGAGCACATGGCGTTTCAACATCAGCAGATCAACCACCGAAAGGGTGTCGCCGCCCATAATGCAGGCGGCGCGGTAATAAAGCCCGCTTACGACGTATGTGCCCAGATATGTCCGCTTTGCGATAAGGTAATCGGTCGCATCTGCCGTGCCGCTGCCGTCCGTATCGCCCTTTACAAGCACGGTGCAGGCAGACCCGTTTGCATAATAAACCGTGCAGCCCGTTCCGACATAGCCGCGCGTGAGCTCCCTGCCGTTTTTATCGCAGACCCTTGCCCCCGCCGACTTTTTCAGGAAATCGGCAACGGAGGTCTTTTCGTGCACACCGATAACGACTCCGTCGACAATATCATATTCACCGCCGGGGATCGGCTTGCTCGGCTCGGCAACAATCTGCGTGCGGCAGGAGCTTCCGATCCCCGAAACCGCCGGCGTCTGCCTGCTGCCATGCCCCCGCCGCCACCCGAAGCGCTGCCCGCCGAAAAGGCGGCGTTTGCCCCTTTTGCACCGATGACCCTGAACGGGACCGAAACGGAAAGCGTGTCTCCACACTTCAAAAGTTCGCCGGAATTTGTCCCGGCGTGCTTCGCCGCGAAGCGCAGTATATATCTTCCGCCTGCGGGATCGTGCGTGCACATTTGCTCCCAGCCGTTGCCCGGTGCGGAAACGATAAACGCATCCATCTGCGAGGAGGCATTGTCGGTTATCACCGGAACGACGGCGG
>USHI01000159.1 GCA_900554405.1 uncultured Eubacteriales bacterium
TCCACGGTCGAATTGCATACCTTCTACGATTTCTACCGTCGTATCGGTTCCTTTGGCTTCTTCTACGGTAATGACGCCTTCACGTTTTACCTTTTCCATCGCTTCGATGCTGTCTGCACCCTTGATAAGTATACCGCTGCGCGAAGCTGCGCCTATGCCGCTGAAAAACGAAAGCGGAACCGATATCACAAGCGCGCAGGGGCATGAAACGACAAGGAACATAAGCGCTCTGGAAAGCCATTCGGAAAAATCGCCGCCGAAGGCAAGCGGGGGAAGAATGGCGACAAGCGCCGCAGCCGCGACAACGCAGGGTGTGTAGATGTGTGCAAAGCGTGTGATAAAGCTTTCCGCTTTTGCCTTGCGTTCCACACTGTTGCGGACCATATCGAGTATCTTTGCAACGGTGCTTTCGCCGTAAACGCCTGTCGTGCGTACTTTAAGCATCGAATTTAGGCAGATAACACCGCTTTGGATATTATCGCCGGCATTGACCTCGCGCGGGAGCGATTCCCCGGTCAGCGCACTTGTATCAAGCATTGCGCTGCCTTCGGTTATCATGCCGTCTATCGGCACTCTTTCGCCCGGGCGGATAACAATTGTTTCACCCGCGGAAACCTCCTCCGGCTTTACGGTCGTTTCCGCGCCGCTGCGGATGACCGTCACGGCTTCGGGCTTCAATTCCATCATCGATTCGATAGAATGCTTGCTCCGGTTCACTGCGATATCCTGGAAAAGCTCGCCAATCTGGTAGAACAGCATCACGCCGACAGCCTCCGGATAATCCTCGAGGAAAAACGCGCCGACGGTGGCGATGAACATCAGAAAATGCTCATCCAGCAGTTCGCCGTGGAATATCCCCTCGAAAGCCTCGATAACCACATCGTATGCAACGGTGAGGTAGGGAATAAGGAACAGAGCAATCCGCACAAGGCGGGAATCAAGCACAACATAATGATTAACAGCCACCGCCGCAAGCAGCAGGATAATACCCGCAATGCAGCGATAGATAATGCTTCTTTGCTCGCGTTCAAGCTTTTCCATTTTTGGTTTCCTCCTCTGTGATATGTTCAAACCCCTGGCCGATTATACTGCGTACATGGTCATCGGCAAGGTAGTAAATCCGCATTTTGCCCTCCCTGCGGGAGGCTATCAGCTTTGCATCCTTCAATATCTTCAGCTGGTGGGATATTGCGGATTGCTCCATATTCAGCAGCTCGGCAATGGCGCACACGCAAAGCTCCTCCTCGAAAAGGGAATAGAGTATTTTTATGCGCGTCGTATCCCCGAAGGTCCTGAAAAGATCGCCGAGGTCGAAAAGCAGGTTGTCGTCCGGCATTTCGCCGCGCAGCTTTGCCATCAGCTCGGAATGATTGTGCATGGCGTTACTCCTTTCTCATATGAACATCCGAACATATGATACACCGTTCATGCGTATTTGTCAATAGTGCGCGCTTACAAAACAATGTATCCCGCTGCGCATCAAAATATACATATCATACAAAAAGGCAGGGGAAAGCCCCTGCCTCTCTTTGGCTATATATTATTGCCTTGCCGTGATTTCGAAATCAACGGTGATTATCTTGCGTTCCGAAGCGCCGTCGAATATTTCGAGTTCGAGTGTGTCGGTGCCGACAAATCTGCTTCCGGAGTTGTATGATACCTTGCCGTTTGCGGCTATCTGCACATCGCCGTAAACGGGCGAACGGCGTATGCGGTAGGTAACGCCTTCGAGCGAAGGAAGCTGCGCCGTGACTCTCTTTCCGCTTGTGGAAGAAACGGTTGTGCTTTCAAAGAGCGAAAGATCGGTAACGGCGGTTTTGTCAAAACCCGCCTCGAGCTTGCCTTTGGCGTATTTGTAGGTGTTGTCATAAACAAACCGTGCATTCACGCCGCCGTCCTGATAAGCCGAGTAATAAGCGCCCGCGGGTATCGCGCCCTGGTAATATACCTTCACGCTGTTCATGTATCCGTATGAAACACCTTCGCCGAGATATTTGCGGTAAAGGCTTATCGAGCCGCTGCCCTTCGGATCCTCGATCTCTATTTCCACCGAAAGACCGTATATCCGCGCAAGCTCCGCCGTGGTGGCGACACGCGTCTTTTCCACGGCATAGAACATATAGTTGGGCTGCAGGCAGGTCATATCAAAGCCGGCTTCCTGCCATTTCCAATATCCGTTGCTCAAATAATACGGGCACCAGAATGTCTTGAACCCCTTTGCGTGTACATAGGAGTTGAATGCCTTCATGGCGGCGAAATCGTCGTCGTCGCGCATCGTTTCCCATTCCCAGTAGAAGCCTATAAATTCGATACTCTCGTATTTTGCGGAATCGAAGCGTTTAAGAAATTCGTCGACCTGGTATTTAATGGCTTTTTCGATCCCCTTGCTGCCCGAAAGGGTTTCGCCGTTCAGGTAAGCGTTTTCGTGCGGGATGTTTACCGAAACCCAAAGCTTTGCCTTGCGGTTTTCGCCCAGGACTTTATTCACCTCGCCCATCGCCTTGTTCAATGCGTCTATCTGAACGTCTTCTCCGAAGATCTCATCAAGGTAGAATTTCGTGCACTCGGCGATATCCGGCTGTGTTCCGGGGAGGTCGCTCCCGCAGAGTACAACGGAATCGAAGAAGTAATCGACAAGCTTGTTATCCGCATCGTAATAGCCAAGGTAGGGAAGCAGCGATTCCACCGTGGGCGTATAAAGCGGGTCGTTGTGCACGCCGTATTTGTTGACCGCGGCGGTAAAGAGTATGTTTTCGCAGCCGACAACGTCCGCCGCCGGGTAATTGCCGTAGGGCGAATCCGGGCTTTCGGGCTTTACGGCGTTTTCGGTGTTCTTTCTTCCGGTAACGCTCATTTCGCTCATCCAGACCATGCAGGAAACATCGTTCAGCGGCACTGTCTGGAAGCTCATGCGCAGGTATCTTGCCTTGTACTCCCTGCCGAAATCGGCTGCAAGCTCGTATATCGTGCCGGGGACACCGTAATTTGCGTTGTATTCGGTGTGGACGGTGATCCAGTCGCTGCCGTTTTCGGAAAGCGAAATATTAAGGGCGGGCGGCATGGAAACGCCGGAGGAAC
>USHI01000160.1 GCA_900554405.1 uncultured Eubacteriales bacterium
ATCCGCACCCGCGGCACACGCAAGGTAGACGGTCCTTGCCATATGGAAATCCTGTGTGACGAATATCGGGCGCTTCGCCCCGTACACATGGCTTGCGCGGTATGCCGTTTTGTATGTATTGTTCCCGAGCGGGTCGGTAATAATCGCCGATTCGGGAACGCCGGCGCCGATAAGGTATGCCTTCATCGCCTCCGGCTCGCTGTAACCGCCGTCGTTATGCTCGCCGCTGACGATTATCTGCTCCGCCGCACCGGCAAAATACAGTGCCGCCGCTGTATCCACGCGGTCGCGCAGGATATCGGTGAGCGTTCCGTTTGCCCGCACGCCCGCGCCGAGCACGACAATGCTGTCCGCCCCGCGGGAAACGGCGCTTTCGAACGGGATTATATACTTCGCCGCAAGTGAAACGACAAGCAGGTTCGCCGCCGACATCACAAACAGTGCCGCAAGCAGGAAAGCCGCTGCGGCAAGCAGGAAATTTTTAAGCCCTGCCGGCAGATGCTTTTTCGAGTAATCTTTCATATTCGCCCTTCATATAAAGTGCATCCTCCGTTTGCGTTCCGGCGGATTCGCAGATCAATGTCGGATGTACGCCGAGCTCGACTATCGCCTGTGCAAGCGGGGCAAATTCGGGGCCGTAAACCGTATCCTCGAAGGTGAGGTGTTTTTTTTCGCCCATTTCGGTATACATTATCTTGGAAAAATGGCAATGCAGCCCCTCCGCATAGCCTGCACCGAGGGATTCGGATATCTCGTCGAAAACCCTTTTGTAATCATCGGGGGTGAAGAAACGCCCCTTGTCACGCGCGTTCAGATGCCCGAAATCCACAACCGGCGCAAAGCGTTCGGAAATGCGGCAAAGCTCCAATACCTCGGAAAGCGTTCCGAGCTGGTTCAGCTTGCCCATCGTTTCGATCCCGAGCACGACATCGTAGCCGTTGTCGCAAAGCATAACCGCAGCCTTTTCGAGAGTGTCGGCGGAAAGCGCCATTGCCTCGCGGCGATCCAGCTTTGCGCAGGAGCCGCAATGCACGACCATGGTTTTTGCGCCCAAAAGCAGGCTTGCCTGCGCGCTTTGGCGGATATATTCCACGCTTTTTGCCCGCTTTTCGGGCTCCAAGCTCGAAAGCGAGATAAAATACGGCGTATGGAACGACATTGCCACACCATGCTCGGCTGCTTTTGCGCCGATAGCGGCAAGCAGCTCGGGCGTGCCGGAAATACCGTTGCCCGCCTCGTATTCATACGCATCAAGCCCGATGCTTTTTACATACCCCGGTGCCTGAAGTGTAGAGCGGCCTCCGCTCGCCTTGAAGGCTTCAGAATTGCCTCCGGGGCCGAATTTTGCTTTCATTCCTCTTCACCCTCGCTTTCCGCGTTGCTGTTTTTTCCGCCCATCCCGCGAAGTCTTTTGATAAATTCCTTTTCGGTGAACCAATGCAGCCCGAACACGAACGGCCTTTCCATAAACCGTTTGAACCGGAAAAACGCGCTTTCCTGCTTCTGTATGGGTTTCACGAGCGCAAATCTGATCCCGGCGCGGTGTGCCGCGACGCAATCGGTAAATATCTGATCGCCCACGGCAATGACCTCATCCTTCGAAAGCCCGAAATGCCGGATACATTTGCGGACACCCTTCGGAGAAGGCTTGCCCGCCTTGCAGACATAATAAAGCCCCAGACTTTCGTTGAACACGGCGACGCGGTTGCCCTTGTTGTTCGAAACAAACGCCATTTTTATTCCCGCCTCGCGGAGCGTGGCAAAATACCCCAGCATCTGCTCGGTCGGGCGTTCCACCTCATAGGGTGCAACGGTATTGTCTATATCGAAAATGACACCCTTTACGCCGAGCCCGGCAAGTGTGGAGGCGCTTATGTTATAAACATCGTAAAATGCCATATCCGGGCGGAAAAATCGAAAAAGCATGGTTCACCGATAAATCAATAAATACAGTATTGCACCGAAAGCGGCGGGAGTGTTACGCAGCCCTTTCCGTTTTCGATCTTCAAAACGGCATTGCAATCACCCGAAAGGGTGTATTCACCATCGCCGAGTGAGCGCAGGCATTCCGCCGTGCATTCGGTTTCGCCCGCATTCACGAGCAGAAGCATACGTTTTCCGTCGTACCGCTGCCAATGCTCGCAGAATATCGCGGAATGCTCCACCAGACCGCCATATGCTTCGCGGCACTGAGTGGTGCGCAAAAGGGGTGCATCGCAGGTAAATTCCGGCGAGCGGAGAAGCGTTCCTTCGTACATAAAGGAGCCGATTTCCTCCCTCGCGGCGACACAGCGGCGATAAAAATCGCGGTGCTTCATTTGGAGGTAAAGCAGCGGATCGTTCCAGCCGAGCTGTTCGCCGAAGGTGAGCGACTGCGCTATCATGATACGCTGTCCTTCATCATCCTCGACAGGCATAAAGCAGTAGTTCCTACCGAGCATCGTTACATATCCGGCATATATCGCGACAAACGCCGGCACCTGTGCATTATGGACCCAAATCCATGTCAGGTACCCCTGCATATGCTTCATGAACGGGTCTGCCGTGCATTCCGTGGAAAGCGCGGCTTCGGACGGACGAACACGGTTTACATGATCAAGAAGGTTGTTATAGCCCTCTACCCACCAGCTTCCGCCGCCCGGGCGGTGGGAATGTGTTCTGTCCTCACACGGGTAGGGCTGCGCCGCGGCGATCTGATCCATATAAACGGCGTTCACGCCGACTTCGTTCAGCAGCTTGTCCACCACTGCGGTGATCGTTTCCTGCCAGCAGGCGGTGGAGGGGCACATTATGGAGTGCCTGACGGGGCTTCCGTCGGCCTCCTTGCTGCTGTATATTTCGATAAACGGCTTGCCTGTCTTATCCTTCGTGCAATTCGGATAAGCCTTTTCGCTCCACTCGAAATCCTCCATGCCCTTATCGCGCGTATCCCAAAGCCGTGCGTTGATATACGGCATCACGCGGACACCGTTTTCCTGCAAGCGCTTTACGCCGGTATACATCGCTTCCTTTGCGGGGAAGTAATGCGGATAATCGTTATCGTAAGGTATTTCGAACCAGTCGTAAA
>USHI01000161.1 GCA_900554405.1 uncultured Eubacteriales bacterium
GGTATTTCCCTGTATCGGCAAGGAGGCGCTGCCGCTTATCCGCTACCGCACGCGCGATCTTTGCTATATCACTCACGAAAAATGCTCCTGCGGGAGGACGACGGTCAGGATGTCCAAGCCGCTCGGCAGAAGCGACGATATGCTTATTATCCGCGGCATAAACGTCTTCCCCTCCCAGATCGAGCATGTACTGCTCGAATGCGGTATGCAGCCCAACTATCATATCACCGTCGACAGGGTGAACAACCTTGATGTTATGTCGGTGGAGGTGGAGGTCGCGCCGGATATGTTCTCGGATACCGTAAAGGGAATGGAATCGCTTAAAAAACGGTTGGAGGCTGCTTTGCAGAACGTGCTGAACGTTCACGCCGAAATAAAGCTTGCCGAATACGGGAGCATCCCGCGGTTCGAGGGCAAGGCAAAGCGAGTTACCGATAACCGAAAAATATAAAAGAAAGGGAACCGATTATGTATATCAAACAGCTTTCCGTTTTTGTGGAAAACAAATCCGGCAGACTTGCCGAGATCACCTCGATCATTGCGCGCTCCGGTGTGGATATCCGCGCCCTTTCCATTGCGGATACGACCGATTTCGGCATACTGCGGCTCGTGGTGGATAAGCCGGATGTCGCCGAAAAGGCATTGAAGGAAGCGGGGTTGACCGTTTCGCTCACGAATGTTATCGCTGTCGGCCTGCCGGACAGGCCGGGCGGATTCGCCGAGACCATAAAGGTGCTTTCCGACCGCGGTATCAGCGTGGAGTATATGTATGCCTTCATATCCCGCGATTCCGACCGTGCATATCTTATCATGCGCGTTCCGAATAACGAAGAAGCCGTCGCCGTGCTTTCGGCCAACGGCTGCGAGATCCTGGATGAAAACAGCGTATACAAGCTGTAACGTCCGGGCTGCATTTCAACAAAAAGCTTTCTCTTGAAAAAGGTGTTCGGTACGCCGCGGGCAGATTGTTCGCGGCGTGCCGTTTTTCTTTGCGGGTTGACAAAGTGCGTTTGCGGATGTATTATATAAACGGTGATGAAAATGAAGGATAAACATAAAAGGCTTATAACCGAAATGCTCCGCTACTGCGTTGCGGGGGGGAGCGCGTTTCTCTGCGACCTCGGCACGAAAACGCTTTTTCATTCAGTGCTTCTGCCGGAAAGCATGGGCGGATTCGAGGTTTTCGGGTTCCCGATAGAATGGCGTGTCGCCGTTTCCACGGCGGCGGGCTTTGTTGTCGGTCTGCTTGTCAATTACATAATTTCGATCCTGTATGTTTTCACGAACGAAAAGCAAAAAGAGCAGGGCAGGGGCATAAAGGCATTTTTGATATACTTTTGTGTTTCGATCGTCGGTCTGCTTATCAATTTCGTTATCACACAGCTCGGCTGCAATATATTCGGCATCACCCGCGATGACACCTTCAAGTTCCTTGTCGTGAGCTGTATCGCCGCGGGCATCGCCCTTATCTGGAACTATATCGGCAGAAAAGCATTTGTTTACAGGGGGAAGTAATGGAAGAAAAGAAGGTCATAATAATCGGCGCCGGCCCCGCGGGGCTCACGGCGGCATACAAGCTGCTCACCGAAACCGATTACAAGCCGGTCATTCTCGAAGAAAGCCCGTATATCGGCGGTATATCCCGCACTGCGGTGCATAACGGCAACCGCATGGATCTCGGTGGCCACCGTTTCTTTTCCAAGGACGATTCCGTCATGAAGTTATGGTTCGACCTTATGCCGCTCCAGGGCGCGCCCGCAAAGGATGATATTATCCTTTCGCGCCCCGTTCCGCTTGCAGAGGGCGGGCCCGATCCGGAATCGGAGGAACGCGTTATGCTCGTCCGCGACCGCGTTTCGCGCATATACTTTCTGAAAAAGTTTTTCGATTACCCGGTTACGCTTTCCGGCGCGACACTTAAAAACATGGGCTTCAAAAACACGATGCGCGTCGGGTTCGGATACATGGCATCCGTTTTTCACAAGCTGCCGGAGGATTCGCTGGAAAACTTTTATATCAATCGCTTCGGACGCCCGCTTTACGAGATGTTTTTCGAGGATTATACGACAAAGCTCTGGGGCGTGAACCCGAAGAACATTTCCGCCGATTGGGGCGCGCAGCGCGTGAAGGGGCTTTCGCTTTCCAAAGCGCTGTGGTCGTTCATAAGCAAGCCCTTCAAGAAAAAGGGTGCAGAGGTGGAAACCTCGCTTATCGAACAGTTTTATTACCCGAAGAAGGGCCCCGGTCAGCTTTGGGAAACGCTTGCGGCAGAGATAACACGGCTCGGCGGCGAGATATGCATGAATACCCGTGTGACCGGGCTTGATATCCGCGGCGGCAGGGTATGCGGCGTGAATGCCGTCTGCGGCGGCGCGGAAACCGTATACACCGGCGAAAAATATATCTCCTCCATGCCGATAAAGGATCTTATCGCCGGGGTGCACGGCTCCGAAGTCCCCGCGCAGGTGCGCGATGTCGCGCTTAACCTTCCTTACCGCGATTACATGACTGTCGGCGTGCTTGTCAATAAACTGAAGATCAAAAACGAAACGGCAAAAAAGACGGTGGGCAACATTGTTCCGGATTGCTGGATATATATCCAGGAGCGCGATGTCCGCATGGGCAGGCTCCAGATATTCAACAACTGGTCGCCGTATATGGTGAACGATCTCGAAAACACGGTGTGGATCGGCACCGAGTATTTCTGCGACGAGGGCGACGAAATGTGGAATATGTCTGATTCCGATTTCACCGCGCTTGCCGTGGAGGAGCTTGTCCGGATCGGCATTATCGAAAGCGGCAGCGATGTTCTGGATACCGAACGCCTGCGCGTGAAGAAGGCATACCCGGCATATTTCGGGGTATATAAGGATTTCGATAAGGTCAGGGAATACCTCGATTCGGTCGAAAATCTTTATTGCGTGGGCAGAAACGGTCAGCACAGGTACAACAACATGGATCATTCCATGCTCACCGCCTTCGAGGCTGTCGCCGCGATAAAGTCCGGC
>USHI01000162.1 GCA_900554405.1 uncultured Eubacteriales bacterium
GCGTATGAGCGCCTCCGCCTCATTCCGCTTCAATGTGGGCAGCGTGCCCGTTACGACAACCGTTTTGCCTTCCAGCGCGTTGCCGGAAACGGTTTCGGTGTTTTCGGTAAGCACACCGCAGGCTTTAAGCCGTTCCAGAAGCGTTTTTACATGGGGCGAGGCAAAGAAGCTTATCACCGCACCCGCACTTTCGGCACCGATATCATCAATGCCGCAGAGCTGTTCGAAGCTCGCCGCCGCAAGCGCATCCATATTTCCGAAGCGCATTGCGAGCGCGGAAGCCGCGTGTTCGCCGATATGCCTTATCGAAAGCCCGGTAAGCAGCCTTGCCATACCGGCACTTTTGCTTTTTTCGATAGCGGAAAGGATATTTGCCGCACTCTTTTCGCCCATACGGTCGAGCGTGAGCAGCTCCTCCCGGCGCAGTGTATAAATATCCGCGCAGCTTTTTACGAGCCCTGCGGCTATCAGCCGGCTCGCCAGGCTTTCGCCGATACTGTCGATATTCATCGCTGAGCGGGAAACAAAATGGACAATGCTTTGCAAAAGCCTGCTCGGGCAATCCGGATTTATACAGCGGACGGCGACTTCGCCCTCCTCCCTCGTGACCTGCTCGCCGCAGGAAGGGCAGAATGCGGGCATCTCGAATGGGTGAGTGCCCTCCGGACGCTTTTCGGCGACAACCGAAATTATCTCCGGGATAATATCGCCCGCCTTACGAAGGCGCACCGTATCGCCGATACGGATATCGCGCTCGCGGATATAATCTATATTGTGGAGCGTTGCGAAGGAAACCGTTGTCCCCGCAAGCCGCACCGGTTCCAGATGCGCACGCGGGGTGAGCACGCCCGTACGCCCGACCTGGATCTCGATATCAATAAGCCTTGTTTCCGCAATTTCCGCCGGGAATTTATATGCAACCGCCCAACGCGGTGCCGCGGCGGTGCTGCCGAGGCTTTCGCGCACCGCGCGCGAATCAACCTTTATAACAGCACCGTCTATATCATACGGCAGCCGATCGCGCGATTCGCCGATCGTTCCCACCGCTTTTGCCACCTCGCCGGCATTTTCGCAGATGATCCTGCGTTCCGAAACGGTAAAGCCCATTTCGGCAAGTGCCGAAAGCGATTCTGCGTGGCTGTCGGGTATTCCGTCGCTGCCGTACTGCCAGTTGAAAACGAAAATCGAAAGCTCCCTTGCCGCACAGACCTTCGGATCGAGCTGCCTAAGCGACCCCGCCGCAGCATTGCGCGGGTTGGCAAAGGTGCGTTCGCCGTTTTCCTCACGCACGGTATTAAGCCGCGCAAAGACCTCGCGCGGCATATATACCTCGCCGCGAACGATAAGCCTTTCGGGCGCGCCTTTCAGACTTTGCGGTATATTCCGCACGGTTTTCAGGTTTTCGGTCACATCCTCGCCGAAAACACCGTCGCCCCGTGTGAGCCCGCGCACGAATTTTCCGCCGACATATTCGAGCGATACCGAAAGCCCGTCAAACTTGTTTTCCACAACGAAACGCGTTTTGGGGTATTCCGCCTCGATGCGCGAAACAAAATCGTATATTTCCTCCCCGGAGAATATATCGCCGAAGGAATCCATCGGCACTGTGTGCCGCACCTTGCGGAACCTGCCCGAAACGGCGCCGCCGACACGCCTTGTCGGCGAATCGGCACTTGCGTATTGCGGGAATTCGGCTTCCAGCTCTTTCAGACGTTTGAAGAGCGCATCATATTCCTCGTCCTGCATGACAGGCGAATCCAGCTCGTAATAAAGCCGCGAATTATACTCGATCACAGCGCGCAGGCGTTCGATCTCGCTCCTTGCGGCATCCGCGTTCAGCTTTTCCGGCATACGATCGCCACCCATTCGTTCTTTTCGCGAATGCTTTCGATAACAAAGCCCGCCTTACCGAGCGCATCAACCACAAAATCCCTGCGCGGGGAGATTATTCCGGAGCATATCATATGCCCCTGCGCATCAAGGCAGCGGGCGAAGAACGGAAGCATATCGCTGATAATATCCGCAACGATATTTGCAAGTATCAGCGAATAGCTGTTTTGCGCAAGGCTTTCGCAAAGCGTGCCGTCGGTGAGAATATTCCCGCAGTAAATATCCATAAGCCCTTCGGGAATACCGTTCTTTTCCGCATTTTCCCCGGCGATGCGTGTCGCCACCATATCTATGTCGACGGCATCCACATGCTTTGCCCCGAGCTTCAGGGCGGCAATACCGAGTATCCCGCTGCCGCAGCCCATATCAAGCACGTCCTTGCCGGCTATATCCTGCTTTTCAAGCTCTTCAAGGCAAAGCGCCGTTGTTTCGTGCCGCCCGGTGCCGAAGGAACATGCAGGGTCGATCTCGATGACCGTCCTTCCCTCCCCGGAGACCTTCTCCCACGAAGGGCAAATAAGAAATTTTTCGCCGATAGAAAGCGGGTGGAAATACTGCTTCCAGTTGTTTTCCCAATCCTTGTCGTCCGATTCGGAAACGGTGATATCAAGGCTTCCGAGCCATTCGGCGTTTCCGTTTTCCGCCTTCAGCCGCTTCACACCGGCGATTATCCCGGTTTTCTGGATCGCGCCCTGTTCGTTCCGTGCCAGATAAACGCGCACGGTGACATCGCTTTGCCCGTCCAGCAGCCCGGATTCCACATAATCCACGGGCACGCCGCCGTTTTCGATCAGCTCGGCAAGGTCGCGCGGGTCGGTAACCGAAAAGCAGGTTATCCCCTCGTTGAACAGGACACCGGAAACCGCCTCGCTGCCGGCCGTTGTCGTGTGTATCGTAAGCTCGTCGTAAACCATTTTTATAACCTCGTTTTCACTTTATCTGTATGCAAAAAACGCTCATTCGCCGTCCGGAAGGAATATCCCGTCGAAGAAATACTTCGATCTTGCAATAAATTCGCGGATCTCGTACCATTTCTCGCGCACATAACGCCCTTTATCCGCCGTCACTCCCACG
>USHI01000163.1 GCA_900554405.1 uncultured Eubacteriales bacterium
CCCTGCCGATCTCGCTCAGTATGACGTGGTAGCGCGCATCGGTTTCGTCATATACCCGCTTTATGGAAGACCCGGGTATTATATCGTGGAACTGGTAAAGCAGCACTTCCTTCCACAGCTTTTCGAGCTGTGCGGCCTGCGGCTCTCTGCCCGCGCAGACAAGTGCCGCCGCGGACATGAATTCCGCCTCGCGCAGGGCAAATTCGCATTTGCGGTTGAAGCGCTTGTTGCGCGATTGGGATGTATATGTGCCCTGGTGCTTTTCAAGATAAAGCTCGCCTGCGTATTGCGGGAATTTTTTGCGGTCGCGGTCGATATCGCGGAAGAAATCGATCGCAAACGCCTGCTTTGTCTGCGGAAGCCCGACCAGGCATTTTTCGCGGCGGAGCCGTTCGAGATGCTCTCTCCCCGGGCCGCCGCCTCCGTCGCCGATACCGAAAAGCAGCATTGCGCGGTTGTCGATATTGCTTTCGCGGAATTTTTGAGCTGTCGCCAAAAGCGATTCGGGGCGCGCCGCGGAATTGTAATTACCCTCCGGCGGCATATGGGTGAGTATCTCGGAACCGTCCAAGCCCTTCCAGCGGAAGGTGCTGTGCGGGAATTTGTTTACCGAATTCCAGCTCATCTTTATGGTGAGAAAGTATTTCACGCCGCTCTTGCGCATTATCTGCGGGAGCTGTGCCGAATAACCGAAAACATCCGGGATCCAGAGTATTTCCTGCTCGTACCCGAAGTTTTCGCGGAAATAGCGCTTGCCGTAAAGCATTTGCCGCACAAGGCTTTCGCCGCAGGGGATATTTGTGTCGCTTTCGACCCAGAAGCCGCCCTGCGGTTCTATCCTGTGTTCCGCAATGAGCCTGCGGAAGCTTTCGAACAGCTCCGGATGCTCTTCGCGTACCCATTCGAGCATTTGCGGCTGACTGACTCCGAATCGGTATTCAGGGTATTTTTCCATATTGCGCAGTACCGTTGCAAAGGTGCGCGCCGCCTTGCGCTTGGTTTCGCGGATCGGCCAGAGCCATGCAAGGTCGATATGCGCGTGCCCCAACGCGGTAATGCGGAAATCATAATCGCTCCCCTGAGTGAGGAAATTGTGCGTGGCGCGCAGGGCGGCGGTCATGCTTTGGCGATAAACAGCAAACGCTTTGTCGGCGACCGCGAGCGCCCTGGCGCGGAGCTTTTCGTTTCCGATAGCGCCGGCGTAATACAGGATCACCTCGAGATCGTAATAAAGCGTTCGCTTTGCTTCGTCCGTTTCGGCAAGGCAGGCGCGGTGCAGCACACCGATCTTATCCCGCGGGGAATCGCAGCATTCGCCGAAAAGATCGTTCGCGCCGCAGTCCAGCCAAATGTCGATGCAATCGCCGTCGGCTTGTATATCCGGCTGGTCGATAACGAACTTGCCCGGCATACCGAGCTCGAAGGAATAAAAGCTTTCCTTGTTTGTAAGTCCGATAAAGGGTACACCTTTGCCGTCGAAAACACAGGCTTCGCCGCCGACATCTATAAGGAGCGCCGGCTTTTTGCCCTTGTTCAGCCTCGGCACGGTGCACTTCATGTTCATCCAGGCGCAATCCCAAAGCTCGCCCCAACGTTCGCCGGGCGTAAGGACACGCCTTTCGCCGGTGGTGCGTTCGCCGTAGGGTACGGGCTCGTGCGTTATATACGCCGTCACGTCCAGATCACAAATCGGGGTGTATATTTCGTTGAAAAGCTCCGAAAGGCGTTTATCCATAAAAACCACCTAAGAAAGTATTTTTTTACAGAAATCCGTGCCGGCGGAAAGCTTTTCGCCTGCTTCGGCTTCGTTTTCGCCGCGGATAAGGATATATGCTTTTATCTTCGGCTCCGTTCCGGAGGGGCGGATTATCACCGCGCTGCCGTCCGCCAGCTCGTAATAAAGCATATCACTCTCCGGCAGACCGACAGGCGTGGTTTCGCCGCTGTCGTCAGTGCGCAGGCCGGTTTTGTAATCGCGCACGGCGCATACACGCATTCCGCCGATCGAACCGACCTTTTCGGCGCGTATCTGCGCCATTTTCTTTTCCATTTCGGACATCGGGTCGATCCCGCCGATCTTTACAGTGCGGCGTTTCTTCGCCTTGTCTTCTGTAACTCTGGCGGTGTCGCAAAGGTATTTGAACTTGTTCCCGTCAAAGGTCATAATTCCCGTTTTCAGGGTTACTTCCTCTTCTGTTACGATCGTTTTGCTCTTCTTTCCAGTGTCGTCCTTTGCGGTATAGAAAGAAGGTTTGTATTCCACGGACGCGCCGCCGGAAATATAGGCCATTAAATTTTCAGGCTTGCAAATATCTGCAGTCACCGGAACGGTCGAACCGTCGAAGGCCTGAATATACACATCAGCGCTTCCAAGAATTATTCTTTCCATGCTCTGTTCTCCTTTCATTTTTTCTGTGTGATCGTGAAGTCGTAGGCTGTCTGTGTTGTGTCTTCCTGCGGTATCTGTGCTTGATACTTCCGAAACTATGTGCGAACCATTCGGCCGTCTGATAGTCGGTTGTCCAAGATAGAGCTTTGATGTTCTTTGCGTTATACGAAGTCACACCGCGATATATTGTTACGGTGTCATCAAAACTATCAAACTTTTCTTTTTCCTCGCCGTCCATCAAAATTGATTTATCTGCTTTCTTGAACATATCCACGAGGTTTTTCTTGACGAAGTTCTTATCCATATTTGGATTCTCTGAACGTATCCAAGCATCTGACAGTATTTCTGAAAAGTCTTTCTGTGACAAATGGCTCTCAGCCAGATTCAGAAACGCAAGGGCATATGGTTTGTTTAGCATCATATAAATGTGATAAGGATTCTTGGCGTTATCGATGAGCTCTTTCATATACTCTTGCCAAGCTCTCAAATCTTTGTCGCTTTTGGTTATGTCCATTAACCTGAGTCCATCT
>USHI01000164.1 GCA_900554405.1 uncultured Eubacteriales bacterium
TTTTTCAAAATCGCTTGACGGATTCACATATTTTGACAACGCTGTTTCGACATTCAGCCGAACATATCCTGCCGTTGCCGGACTGAGGCGCGAAGCCGAACAGCGGATAAACGAGATCGGTTCCGCTGCCGGGGCGCGTGTCGACGAGCTCCGCAGGGAGGCACTCGAATCAGTTCGTGCCGAAGCGGTGGATTCTCTTTGCGACCGGATCGCAATGCTTTTCTCGACAGAACCGAACCGTTCGCGCCTGCGCGCATCTGAACCGGCTCTCACCGAGAAGATACTTTCTTCCGTAAAGCTCACCCACGGCGATACGGCTTATATGACGACCCACGATATGCTCTATGTCACCCTGACATCCGCGTATCCGCTTGCCGACGAGCTTGTCGACAGGATCGGGCTTGTCACTGCGGAAATGCTTCACAAGGCGGGAAGCAAGCCTTCGTTTTGGGTGAAGGTGGATCCGACGCTTATCGGCGGGCTTCGGCTGCGTATCGGAGATACCGTGTATGACTGCACCGTCGAAAACCGTCTGTACCACCTGAAACGCGATCTGAAACGCCGCCCGCTGCCCGAAAACGCGACTGCCGAAAGCATTTATAACGACCTTTCGGAGGGTATAAGCGCCGTCGAACCTCGTCTGGATATATTCCAGCTCGGCAGGGTCATAAGCGTTTCGGACGGCATATGCTGGCTGGACGGTCTTGCCGATATCATGTACGGCGAGGTCGTGGAATTTGCCTGCGGTGAACGCGGCATGGTGCTCGACATACAAAAGGATCGCATCGGCTGCGCGATATTCGGCAGGTACGAGCATATAGAGAGCACAAGCCGGGTGCGCCGTGTGGGCAGAATGGCGAGCGTCCCTGTCGGAGAGGAGCTTTTGGGCAGGGTGGTCGATCCGCTCGGCAGACCTATCGACGGGCTCGGCGCGCTGCGCACGGATAAAAAGCGCCCGATCGAATTCAATGCACCGGGGATCACACAGCGGCGTTCCGTCTCGGTGCCGCTGCAAACCGGCATAAAGGCAATAGATGCGCTTGTGCCGATTGGACGCGGTCAGCGCGAGCTTATTATCGGCGACAGGCAAACCGGTAAGACAAGTATTGCCATCGATGCGATAATAAACCAGAAGGGGAAGGGAGTTCCCTGTATTTACGTCGCGATCGGGCAGAAGGATTCCGCCGTTGCGGAAATACGCGATAAGCTGCGTAAATACGGCGCGCTTGAATATACAACCATCATAAGCGCTTCGGCCTCGGCTTCGGCTTCGATGCAGTATATAGCGCCGTTTTCCGGCGCGGCGATGAGCGAATACTTTATGTATTCCGGGCGGGATTGCCTTATCGTTTACGACGATCTTTCCAAGCACGCGGTTGCATACCGTGAAATATCGCTGCTGCTGCATCGCCCCTCCGGGCGCGAGGCTTACCCTGGCGATGTGTTTTACCTCCATTCACGGCTTCTTGAACGCGCCGCAAGGCTTTCGGAGGAGGCAGGTGGTGGTTCGGTGACCGCTCTGCCGATAATCGAAACTCAGGCGGGCGACATTTCCGCCTATATCCCCACAAACGTTATCTCCATTACCGACGGGCAGATATTCCTCGAATCCGATCTTTTCAACGAAGGGCAGCGCCCTGCGGTGAATGTCGGGCTTTCCGTCTCCCGCGTGGGCGGCGCCGCGCAGACAAAGCTGATGAAGCAGGTTGCTTCGCGGCTGCGTATGGATCTTGCGCAATACCGTGAACTGGCGGCATTTTCGCAGTTCGGCTCGGATCTGGACGATACGACACGCCGTGTTCTCGAATCCGGCGAAAGAATGATGGCCGCTTTGCGGCAGGGAAGATACGAACCGCTTGACGATTGGAAGCAGGCGATACTTATTCTTGCCGTTTCCGAAGGCGTGGATGCTTCCGCCGGGTATACGAACACGGAAGATTTCTCGCGCGAACTTTTCGGGTATCTCGAATCCGGGCACGGCGATATAGTCGCGCAGCTTAAAACCGGGAATAAGCCGGGCGAAGAGCTGCTTGCCGCGATCAGAAAGGCTTTTGCGGATTTTTGTACGGAGCACGGAAATGGCAACGCTTAACGAACTGAAAAAAAGGCTGAGAAGTATAAAGACGACCGGCCAGCTCGCCGGTGCCATGAAGACCGTTTCCACCGCGAAATATTCAAAGCTTTGCTCCGTGTTGGAGCAATACCGCCCCTACGCGCGCGAAGCGTTCGGGATGCTTTCCGCCGCCGGTGTTGCGGCATTGCCCGCGGCGGAGGGCGGTAAAAGCCTTATTGTCGTCATAAGCGGCAACCGCGGGCTATGCGGAGGCTATAATTCCGAGGTGCTTGCAAGATTCGCTTCCGAATACAAATCGGCTGCGGGCAATGTATACTGCGCTGCAGTCGGCAGGGTCGCAAGTGAATACTGCGCGGCAAACGGTATCGAATTCGAGTATTTTGATATCCCGGACGTGCCGTCATATTCGGATTCTAAGCCGCTTGCGGAATATATACGCGGCGAATTCTTTTCCGGCAGAGCATCCGGCGTTACGGTCGTTTATCAGCAATTTGTGAATATGCTCACGCAGGTGCCGGTATCAAAACGGCTGCTCCCGCTCGAGGGCGTCAGTGCCGGGGGCGGCGAAATGCTGTTTGTTCCCGACCGCGCCGCCGTTTCGGAAGGGCTGACGGAGCAGTGCACCGATGCCGCACTTTACGAAACGGTGCTCGAAGCCGCGTCCGGCGCACAGGCTGCAACGCTTATGGCAATGCGCGCGGCATACGATAATGCCTCGGAATCCGAGCTTGCTCTGACAAAGAGCATCAATTCACGCCGCCAGACCGAAGTCACGGCGAGTGTTATAGAAACGGCATCCGGTTTTGCGGATAAC
>USHI01000165.1 GCA_900554405.1 uncultured Eubacteriales bacterium
CGGCCGCAATCCCCCGCGAAGTTCATAAACCGCCGCGGCAGGATCCCCGCGCCGATACACAGCCTGAAAAATTAAAGATATCCTTCATCAAGTGAGGTATTATAAGCATCATGAAAGAAAAATTTTATATCACGACAGCCATTGCATATTCCTCCCGCAAGCCGCATATCGGCAATGTTTACGAAGCCGTGCTTGCCGATGCCATAGCAAGGTACAAGCGCGTGCGCGGGTACGATGTTTTCCTGCTCACCGGGACGGACGAACACGGTCAGAAGATACAGCAGGAGGCGGAAAAGGCAGGCGTTTCGCCGAAGGAATATGTGGATAAGGTCGCCGGCGAGATCAGGCATATCTGGGATCTTTTCGGAATAAGCTACAACCGCTTTATCCGCACTACGGACGAGGATCATGTCCGCGTGGTGCAGAAGATATTCAAAAAGCTTTACGATCAGGGCGATATATACAAGGGCTCCTACGAGGGCAACTACTGCACCCCCTGCGAATCCTTCTGGACGGACACCCAGCTTGTGAACGGATGCTGCCCCGATTGCGGCAGAGAATGCAAAAAAGCTCGCGAGGAAGCCTACTTCCTGCGCATGTCCGCTTATGCCGACAGGCTGCTTGATTATTTCAACACGCACGATGATTTCATTCTCCCCGTTCAGCGCAAAAACGAAATGATAAACAACTTTATAAAGCCCGGGCTTCAGGATCTGTGCGTTTCCCGCACGAGCTTTGATTGGGGCATACCGGTGGAATTCGATCCGGGGCACGTCGTTTATGTCTGGCTGGATGCGCTTTCCAACTATATCCCCGCGATCGGCTGCGATCCGGACGGGAGCTCCGAACAATACAAGAAGCTCTGGCCCGCCGACCTTCACGTTATCGGCAAGGATATTGTCCGCTTCCACACCATTTACTGGCCCATTATACTCATGGCTCTCGGTGAACCGCTGCCCAAGCAGATAATCGGGCACCCGTGGCTTTTGTTCGGCAACGATAAAATGAGCAAATCCAAGGGCAATGTCATTTACGGTGACGAGCTTATCGCCGAATTCGGGCTGGACCCCGTGCGCCATTATCTGCTTGCCGAAATGGGCTTTCTTAACGACGGCAGCATTACTTACGAAAGCCTTATAAAGCGCACGAACACCGATCTCGCAAACACGCTCGGTAACCTTGTTTCGCGCACCTGCGCAATGATAAAGCAATACTTCGGCGGAATTATCCCCGAAAACAGCGGTGTTGACGGCGAACCCGCCGTCACGCTGAAAAGGGCGGTCACCGAAGGGCTTGCCGATGCGGCGGCGAAGTTCGACAAATACCTTGTTGCGGATGCGGATGCGGCGGTGTTCGGCGCACTGCGTGCCTGCAACAAATATATCGACGAAACGACCCCATGGGTGCTGGCGAAGGACGAATCGCGCCGCACGGAGCTGAAAAACGTGCTTTCCGACCTTGTGGACAGCATACGCCTGTGCAGCATTCTTATTGCCCCGCTCATGCCCGAAACCGCACGGAAGATCAACGCGATGTTCTCCGTGCCGGAGCTTGATTTCGATACGGCGTTCAGGTACGGCTATTTCTGCGCCGGCAACACGATTACGGATTCCCCCATGCTCTTTGCCCGCATAGACGAGCGCGCCTTCCTTGCCGCGCACGCAAAGGCGGAGGAAAAGCCCGCCAAAAAGAAGCCGGAGAAAAAGAGCGCCGAGCCCGCGCCCGAGATCACTGCGGAGGATTTTGCAAAAACCGAGCTGCGTGTCGCCAGAGTGCTGGAATGCACCAAGGCGGAGGACAGCGAAAAGCTGCTTTTGCTCACCGTGGATATCGGCTCCGAAAAGCGCAATGTCGTTTCCGGTATTGCGGCTTATTACAAGCCGGAGGAGCTTATCGGAAGGAATATCATACTTGTCGCCAACCTCAAGCCCGCGGTTATACGCGGCCACGAAAGCCGCGGGATGATACTTGCCGCCGATTGCGGCAAGGCGGGCGTCAAGGTGATCTTCGCCGATGATTCCGCCGCCCCCGGAAGCAAGGTAAGATAAGCGATGATCGACATCCACGCGCATTATGACGATCCCGCATTTGATGCCGACAGGGACGAACTTCTTTCCGGCATCTTTGCCCGCGGGGATATCCGCGCCGTGTTAAACGCGGGGTGCGATGCCGCATCCTCGGAAGCGAGCCTTGCGCTTGCCGCGCGGTACGGAGGAATGTATGCCGCAGTGGGCATTCACCCCGAAAACGCTTCAAATGCGGGTGAACGCGAGCTTGCGCATATAACAGCGCTGCTTTGCGAAAGGAAGGCTGTCGCACTGGGCGAAATCGGGCTTGACTACCACTACACCCGCGAAAACGAACGCGCGCAGAAGGAGCTGTTCGACACACAGCTTTCCATTGCGGAGCAATACGGGAAGCCGGTTGTAATTCACGAGCGCGACGCGATGGCGGATTGCCTGGATATAGTGCTGGCGCACAGGGCAAAAGGCGTTTTCCATTCCTTTTCCGGCAGCCGCGAAACGGCAAGGATACTGCTCGAAAGAGGATATTATATATCCTTTTCCGGAACGGTCACCTTCAAAAACGCGCGCATCCCGCCCGAAAACGCCGCATATGTGCCGGAGGACAGGATACTCACGGAGACGGATTGCCCGTATCTTACCGCACACCCCTTCCGTGGGCGCAGGAACGACAGCACCTACATGGAATATACTCTGCGGCGGATAGCCGAGATCAGAGGAGTTGAATATGAATACATCGAACATATCACCGAAGCAAACGCCGCAAGGCTCTTCGGACTGCAATAAAGCAAACACGTTTGCTTACCGTGTCGGCAGCGGGATATACCTGAACA
>USHI01000166.1 GCA_900554405.1 uncultured Eubacteriales bacterium
GCGGGCGGGATATCGGCGGAAGCGCCGCTTACGAAATCCTTGCGGAAGCTGTAAACAAACCACGCGGCGGCGCATACCAGCACGATGCCGGCGCCGAACTCGAAAACCGCTTTCCACTGCGAAACGGCGAGTATCGCGGGGATGTAAAGATACCCCGCCGTTGTCGCAAGCGATGCGGCGACACTGACGATCATGGAAGCGGTGCCGTATTGTCTGCCGGAATAGGTGCAGATGAGTATTTTGGACATCGGCGGCCAGAGCATTGCCTGTGCAAAGCCGTTCATTCCCCATACAACGCACATCGCGGGGACACTTGGACAAAAGGGAAGCATTATGTTGCAGACTGCGGAAATGAGCATTCCGGCGGTTATCAGGTGCTGCGGCGGGACACGGTCGCCTATCGCGCCGTTTACTGTCTGCCCCAGACCATAGGCGATAAAAAGGCATACGGGAACTGCAGCTATGCTCGCATCCGAAAATCCCGTTGCTTCGGTTATGGCGACAAGCGCAATGGCAAAATCCTTGCGCGTGAGATAGCTGCAAAAATATACCGCGGCGCAGAAGAATGCCGTTGTCAGACTGGTTTCGCCGTGGCTTCGATTCGGTTTCATGTATTTCTCCTTGTTGAGATTCGGCGGGGAATACCATGAATTTAGCACCTGCGGACATTTTTGTCAACACGATGATTCTGTATATTGAAAAATCGTTCCGGATATGGTATATTCGGCACATACAGAACGATTGAAAAAAGAAGGTGTTTTCCGTGAAAAGGCTTTTGGCTGTGCTTATGATATTCATCGCTTTTATTTATACGGCGTGCGGCGAATCGGCGCGCGATATTCTTCCGGGGGATAGTAATTCCGCAGGCGGAGATATGACCGCGCCGGGGACATCATCGCAGCCGGGCGGCAGGGTATCCGAACCGTTGCCCGTTACCTCCGGCGAGGTTTCCGTACCGGAGCTGCCCGAAAAGGAATACATATATTTAGATGCCGGATGGGAATTCGCGCGGAATTCCGTCATAAACACCGGCTGCGCCGTTTTGTACCGCGCACGCACCGAACGGCGCGGTGTAACCGTGGCGGTGAACGCGGGGCACGGTACTGCAGGCGGCGCAGGGAAGAAAACGCTTTGCCACCCGGACGGTTCGCCGAAGCTTTCGGGCGGGACTACCTCCGCCGGATCGGTTTATGCCGTTGCGGTTTCCGCGGGAATGACGTTTTTTGACGGAACACCCGAAAGCAGCGTGACACTGCGCGCCGCCGAACTTCTGCGCGATATACTGTTGTGCAGGGGGTATGATGTTCTGATGCTGCGCGACGGCGCGGATGTTCAGCTTGATAATGTCGCGCGGACGGTTATCGCCAACAATGCCGCCGATTGTCACATATCGCTTCATTGGGACGGGGACGGCCTGAAATACGATAAGGGCTGCTTCTGCATTCTGCCGGTGGAGAAGCTGCGCGGTATGGAACCCGTCGCGCGGCACTGGCAGGAACATGAGCTTTTGGGCGATTCCCTCGTTTCGGCACTGCGGGATTCCGGAGCAAAGATAAACGGCAGCGGAAAAATGATGTCGGATCTTACGCAGATCGCATACAGCACCGTGCCCTCTGTAGATATGGAGCTCGGCAATGCCGCCTCCGTGCATAACGACACCGCTCTTGAAGCACTTGCGCGCGGGCTTGCCGACGGGGTCGACCGCTTTTTTGCAAAATGATATCGCCGGCAGACGGGTATACTGTTGCCGTAAATGATAACAATTAACAAAAAACAATATACTGCTTCCCGGATTTGCGGTAAAATGGCACAAAACAATTCTTGGGGGGCAGGCATGAAAAAAGCCTTTATATCGGTTCTTCTTGCTGCCGTGCTGCTTTTGACGGCAGGGTGCGGCAACGGCGGAGATACCGAAACAAGTACACCCGGTACGGAAAGCCGGGATGCTTCCGCGCCGGAATCATCCGCGGAGGATACCGCTTCACAACCGGAGGTTTCCATGGAAGTTTATAAGCCGCGCACGGATAATACCGGCGCCGAACAGAGCGGCGAGATCGTGATCGAAAAAACCGAATACCGCGCCGGCGAGCGTGTGGAGATCAAATACTCCGGCACGGATGAAAAGGATTGGGTCGGCTTTTATGCCGGCAGCGACGAGCCCGGCACCGTCAACGCCATTGTCTGGGCGTACTCCGTCGGCAGCGGAACGCTTTATTTCGATGTGAACGCTATCGGTGCGGAGGGGTATTATACCGCTTATCTCTGCGATAACGACGAATACGCCGTCATCGACAAGAGCACCATCCGTATCATCGGTACCGATAAAAACGATTACGGTGCAAAATCCGTTTCGGCTTCGGCAAGCAGGGCGGAAAACGGCATTTCCTCCGCTTCCGTCACCGTCACGCCCGGCACGGACAAGGATGTGGAATACCGTATCTGCTGGTCGAAGGGCGACAATGTGCTCGAAGGCTACGAACCGCTGTTCACGCTTTCGCATTCCGGCTATGAACCTTTTACCTGCGAGCTCAACGACGGCTTTTATATGCCGGACGAAGCCGACGGCATATGCGTTTCGGTGCGGCAGGGCGATTCCTCGCTTTGCTTCGGCGATTTTCCGGAGGGTTATAAGCTCGCCGGATCAAAGCACCTTTATGATTTTGCCGTTATAACCGACCTTCATATCAATCTCGACAGATCCTCCTTTACCGAGCATCTCAAGCTTGCCATGCGGGATATCAAGACTCTTTATCCCGAATGCGCGGCGATATTCACCGTCGGCGATAATACCGATAACGGCTACGATGCGCAATACGAGCTGCTTATG
>USHI01000167.1 GCA_900554405.1 uncultured Eubacteriales bacterium
ACAGTCGCTTCGGGATACCGCCCGCCGCGGCCACGCTTGCCGTAAATTCATCGCCGCCGGCTGTATCGAGCGGCAGAAACTGCTCGAACGGAAGATCGCTGTCCTGCGAATAAAGCCCGTTTTCCGTCATCGCCGTGAGCGAAACGGTAAAACCGCCGCGGATGCGCACGCCGTCGTCCGCCGGTTCGCACACCGCCTTGCGCGGCTTGGCTGTCGCTTCGTACACCGCCGTCGGCATCGGCTCAAAGGGCGATGCGGGCATTTCGACGGTAAAGCTCTTTTCCGCGGATACCGTCTCCCGCCGCACGCGTGCCGAGGTTTCCCTCGGGGTGATATCAAAGCCTTCCTCGAACATATCCGTCGCGACGGTGTATGCCTTCGGCTCGCTCACCGAATAGACCGTCCGTATATCGAACTGCGCGCGCAGCACGCGGCTTTCGCCGTACTGATCCAGCTCCGGGCGGAATTCCGTGTTTTCGATGCTCATTCCGAAGCTTGTGTGCTTGTGCTCGGCAAGGCTTTCGTCGGTGATATCGACGGCTACCGGCATGGTTTTCACAACGGGGAAGTATTCGCCCTCGCGCTCCTCGGATTCGCAAAGCGTGCGCACCGTGGCGGTGGAGCGCAGCTCCGCCCTGCCCCCGGTGACGGATACCTGCGCGGGCGAAAGCGTTACGCTGCCGTAAACTATGTCGCCGATGCTCTTTTCGCCGCTGATGAGCGGCAGCGGTTCCGAAACGTTCTTCGTTTCGCGCTTTGTTTCGGCACGGCCCTCGAAGCCCACCGTTGTTTTGCGGAAAAACACGCCGCCGCCGTCCTCCGCGTTCACTGCCGAAACGGCTGTCTCGCCCTCCACGGCGATATCGCAGCCGAGCAGCGATCTTATGCTTACCTTGCGCGGTGTCAGAACGCGGCATTCGATGCGGCTGCAATAGGTTTCGGCGGAAGCGGTTATGTTCTGCTCCGTGCCGCGGCGCACCGAAAACGGGATCTGATAATCCCGTGTGAAGGAGCAGAAGCAGATCCTGCTTTTGCGCTCCGTTTCGTAAAGCAGATCGAAAACGGCTTTTCCGCTCACGACCGCCTTTTCGCCCTCGATATTCACGCCTTCGTCAAACGGCGTGCACTCCACGCGGATAAGCCGCAGGATATCCGGGCATTTTTCGGGGATATCGGCATCCAGCTCGATATCCTTTTCGGCATTGCCCCCGAAAAGGAGCTTGGGTATAAGTATCTCGCTCGTATTGATAGCCATGACGGTATGTACCTCCGTAGTTCTGTTTGGAATATATATATGAACCGGGGGCGCGGGTTATGAATATAATGAAGAACGGAAGGGGTGTTCTTTTTAATGCGATGCTCGGCAAAGACGATCGGGCTTGCCGCGCTGACCTTCGGCGCCGGCGTTCTTCTGTGCCTGATATTGCCCTCCGGCGCGCTTGTCTGCGTCGAAGCGGCGCTTATCGTCGCCGCGGGAGCGGCGTTGTTTATCAAATGAAAGCAAGGCGGTGTTTTTACTTATGAGGATCTACTGTTTCCGTCCCCCGCGGGTGCTGCGCCCGCTTTTCAGAATCTTTTGCCGAAAAAACCGTTGACACGGCTTCCCTGCGGTGCTATAATCTGCCTGTAACGAAGAGTAAGAGTCCATTCGTAAAGTGCCGGCGGGACGGGGAGTTGCCTGCCGGACGAAAAACTTTTGTTTGCGGTTTGGGCTCTGCATCCCGCTTCATACGGCAAAGAACGCAGGTTTATTCCCGCCCCGCACGGCAAACGGGGCAAATAATATGACCTTCTTTTTCTGCTATATGCTTGCAGGGGAAGGAGGTTTTTTATTATGAAAAAGAACATTGGGCTGAAAAAGCTCGTATTTGCGGCGCTTTGCTGCGCCGTTTCGGTCGTTATCGGGTGGCTGTGCAAGCTTGCGCTGACCTTTGCGGGCGGTGCTTTGCGCATCACCTTCGAAAATCTTCCGCTGTTTCTCTGCTCGGCTCTGCTCGGGCCGCTGTGGAGCGCCGCCTGCGGCGTTGCATCGGATATCGTATCCTGCATTCTTGCCGGAAACGCGATCAACCCGGTCATAACTTTGGGCACGGTGTGCGTCTGCGCGATAAGCGGAGTATTTTTTCGCTATATAATAAAAAGGAAGTCTTTCCCGATGATCCTGCTTTCGGTGTTCGTATCGCACGCCGTCGGATCGGTCGGTGTCAAGACATACGGGCTCAGCCTTTACGGTATCCCGGCGCAGGTGCTGCTTTTGCGGATCCCGCTTTATATCTGCATAGCTGCGGCGGAAAGCTACCTGCTTTGGCTGCTTCTGCGCAACAAAACCATATCTTCCTTCGGCGGTGATATAAAATGAATTACAAGCAGGCGCTTTCATATATCGAAAATGATGTGTGGCAGGGCAGCCGCCCGGGCCTGCCGCGCATAAGCGAGCTTGCACGGCGGCTCGGTTCGCCGCAGAAGGGCATGCGCTTTGTCCATGTCGCGGGGACAAACGGCAAAGGCTCGGTCTGCGCCTCCTGCGCACGCGTTTTGCAGGCGGCAGGCTATAATGTCGGGCTGTATATTTCCCCGTATATCGTCCGCTTTAACGAGCGCATGTCAGTCTGCGGCGAACCGATAAGCGACGGCGAGCTTGCCCAGAAGAACATCGATACCGGTGCCGGTCTGGAACGCTTGGCCTACCTGATGCAGGGCAAGCAGAACATCTATGAGACCGACGAGGTCTTCCCGGTCATCGAAGCCGCGC
>USHI01000168.1 GCA_900554405.1 uncultured Eubacteriales bacterium
TCGGCTTCCGCAGAAAAGAGCTTGTGATACTGGAACGTGAATTCCGCGCTGCGAGCGATAAATTCCTGCTTATGAGCGACGACGGCACCGCCGGCGAAAAGGGTCTTGTCACAGATGCGCTCGAAAGGCTTATCCAAAGCGGCGAGGAATATGACGAGGTCATAGCCATCGGTCCGCTTGTAATGATGAAATTTGTCTGCCGGCTCACAAAAAAATACGGCATAAAGACCGTTGTGAGCATGAACCCGATAATGATCGACGGCACGGGTATGTGCGGCGGGTGCAGGCTCACCGTCGGCGGCAAGGTGCGCTTTGCCTGCGTGGACGGCCCGGATTTCGACGGGCACGAGGTCGATTTCGACGAAGCGATGGAGCGCGGCTCCATGTACCGCGATTTCGAAAAGCATAAGTACGAAGAAGCCTGCAATCTTTTCGGGCAGAAGCAGTAACGGGGGGTAACGGATATGCCGAATATGTCTTTGAAGCGCAACGAAATGGCGGTGCAGGAACCTTCCGCCCGCAGGAATAATTTCCGCGAGGTCGCGCTCGGTTATACACCGGAACAGGCTATGGACGAGGCAAAGCGCTGCCTGAACTGCAAAACGCGCCCCTGTGTTTCGGGCTGCCCGGTCGAAATAGCTATTCCGGATTTTATCGCCCGAGTTGCCCTGGGCGATTTCGAGGGCGCGTACGACGTTATCGCGCAGTACAGCTCGCTTCCCGCGGTGTGCGGCAGAGTCTGCCCGCAGGAAAAGCAGTGCGAAAGGGAATGTGTCCGCGGCAAAAAGGGCGAACCCGTCGCCATCGGCAGGCTGGAACGCTTTGTCGCCGATCATCACAATGCGAATTCGGATTCCGCCTTGCCGCGCCCGGAAGCAAACGGGCTGCGGGTCGCCGTCGTCGGCTCGGGTCCCTCCGGGCTGAGCTGCGCGGGCGAGCTTGCGCGCAGGGGGTATTCCGTCACGGTGTTCGAGGCGCTTCATGTCGCCGGCGGCGTGATGGTATACGGAATACCCGAATTCCGGCTTCCCAAGGCGATCGTCGCGCGGGAGATCGAATCTCTCGGCGCGCTCGGCGTGGAGATCCGGACGGACAGCGTTATCGGAAGGCTGTTTTCTGTCGATGAGCTTTTCGGGCAGGGCTACTCCGCGGTCTATATAGCATCCGGCGCAGGGCTGCCGCGCTTTATGGGGATCGAGGGCGAAAATGCGAAAGGCGTTTATTCCGCAAACGAATTTCTTACACGCATAAACCTTATGAAGGCATACCGCGAGGACAGCGCAACTCCGGTCATGCACGCAAAGCGGGTCGCGGTTGTCGGCGGCGGCAATGTCGCAATGGATGCGGCGAGGTGCGCGCTCCGGCTCGGCGCCGAAAAGGTATATATCGTTTATCGCCGCAGCGAGGCGGAAATGACCGCGCGCCGCGAGGAATCCGAGCACGCCGCCGAAGAGGGCGTGGAATTCAGAATGCTTGTGAACCCGGTCCGTATATTTAAGGATGAAAAGGGCTTCGTAAGCGGCATGGAGTGCATAAAAATGGAGCTTGGCGAGCCGGATGCCTCCGGCAGAAGAAGCCCCGTGCCTGTGGAGGGGAGCAAATTCACGCTCGATGTGGACTGTGTCGTAATGTCCATCGGCACATCGCCCAACCCGCTTATCAAATCCACCACCGAAGGTCTGGAAACCGACCGCCGCGGCTGCATTGTCGTGGATGGCGACGGGCTGACCGCGCGTGAAATGGTCTATGCCGGCGGCGATGCCGTGACAGGCTCCGCAACGGTCATTCTCGCGATGGGCGCGGGGAAAAGGGCGGCGCGTGCTATCGACAAGGCTCTTTCCGCGCGGGGTTGAATAAACCGTTCGGATGTGATATAATACATACACCGTGTATACGGAATAACAAATTATCGGAGGTGCCGTTATGAAATGCCCGGCTTGCGGTTGTCTTAAAAGTCAGGTCGTAGATTCGCGCCCGTCGGCGGACGGAGGTTCTATCCGCCGCAGGAGGGAATGTCTTGCCTGCCAGAAGCGCTTTACCACATACGAAAATATCGAAACACTTCCTCTTGTAGTTATCAAAAAGGATCATTCGCGCGAGATGTTCGACCGCAACAAGCTGCTGAAAAGCATCATCCGCGCCTGCGACAAGCGTCAGGTCACGATAGAGCAGATGGAAAACGCCGTCACGGAAATCGAACAGGCGCTCCAAAACACGCTCCAGAACGAGGTCACATCGGATCGTATCGGCGAAATGGTCATGTCCAAGCTCAAGGATCTCGACGAAGTCGCGTATATCCGCTTCGCATCGGTATACCGCCAGTTCCGCGATATAAGCGCCTTTATGGACGAGCTGAAAAAGATGCTTGCCGAAAGATAGGCGAACGTTTACTCGAATGAAAAAGACGGTTCTTTTTGCGGTCGATACCGCCGTTTTGCTGCTTGCATCGGCGGCGGTACGCGCGCTCGGCGGCAGCTTTTCCGCCGCGGGCTTTGCGGTGCATACCGCGCTGCTGCTTGCTGCCGTTATCCCGCTGCGCGCGTTGCTGCTTTTGCGCCGCGGCGGCGGTTATCGTTTGCCGCTTTGTCTTGCTCTGTGCGATACGGCGGGCTTTGTCATATATACGGCGGCGGAATATGCCGTTGCCGCTTTTGCTTCGGCAAAGGGTTTCACCCGCGACGGTACAGTGCACACCGCCGCGGTTTTTGCTGCTGCGACACTTGCCTCGG
>USHI01000169.1 GCA_900554405.1 uncultured Eubacteriales bacterium
GATATCATATCTCCCGCACATGGCGGAGTTTACCGCGACGGAGTAACGCTTGAATACTCCGGCGCTGCCGGCTATATCGACGGCGTTCCCGCGGCAAGCGGCGCGTTCGTTTCGGATGTCGGCAGGCATACCTTTACCGCGGTACTGCCCGGCGGGCGTAATACGGAGATCACCTTTACCGTCGTCGCGCGGATGACGGGAATCAAATTCGTCGTCGCGGAACGCCACATGAATATCGGCGAAACGATACAGCTCAGTCTTACATACCTTCCGTTCGGTGCGGACTCGGTTCCTGTTGCCTATTACTGCGGTGATGACGGCATTTCGGTTTCCGAAAGCGGCGTTGTCGAGGCGATACGCACCGGGACATACACCGTCCGTGCGGAGGCGGCAACCTCGGACGGCGAAAGCTTTTCTGCAGAATGCACAGTTATCGTGCGGGATGACATGATATCCTTCCGAAGGGAAAGCGGGATCACCGTCGATCGGGATTCCGGCTTTATCATAGGTGTTCCCGCGGGGATAACGCACGAACGGCTCAGCTCCTTCCTTGCCGTGAACCGTGCGACGGAATTGCGCGGTGCCGATATGCTTTATAAGGACGGGATCGTCGCCACGGGCGACAGGCTTGTCCTTTACGACGGCGAGGGCGGTCTTTCGGATTCGCTTATCATCGTCGTAACGGGCGACGTGTCCGGCGACGGTTACATAACCGCATATGACGAATATGTCATGGAGGAAATACTTACCGGCAGGGAATACACCAAATGCTTCCTGCGTGCGGCGGATATCACCGGCAACGGCATTCTTTCGGATACCGACAGATACGCTCTTTCCGATATGCTGCTCACGGCGGACGGCAATGTGCTCGGCGTGCCGGAGCGCAACCTTTTCGGCTATGTCATTGCGGATACCGTTTCCGCACCTCATAAGGGCGATGTGATAGATGCGGTGGTCTGCCTTGTCGGCACAAGGCACGCGCTCGGGATAAGCGGTGCAGTCACCGTTTCCGGTGCGGAAATTATCGGCTTTTACGGCACCGGGTGGGAGGTCGATTGCAGATATTCCGGCGGGCGCGCCGTGTTTTATGCCCACGCGGAGGACGGATCCTCCTGCGACCGCTTGTTCAAAACCGTTATAAACCTGCGCCTGCGGGTCACGGAGGAAGCGGGCGGGACGGTCAATATCGTTTCCGAGGGCTTCAATACCGATTTTGCGGACGGTGCGCGTGTTGTCAGCTTCACCGAAAGAACGGTCGGTGTTGCCGCGCGCGAGGAGGGCGAGTTCTCCTTCGATATCAAAAACGCGCGCGTATTCACCTTTTATCCCAGGATACTCGAATATACCGTTGATATCCCCTACAATTCGGCTGTCGCCGATGTGGCATGGGTCTGCCCCGCGGGCGGCAGTGTGGAGGTGGCGGGTGCGGTCGTTCCCGATTCCGGCAAGTCGGTCATGTCTGTCCGCTTCACGGATAAGAATGGCAGCACCACCGAATATACCGTGAATGTGCGGCGCGAACGCGCCCCGGTGTTCCGCAGGGATTGCCTGCTTTCGGAGCTGTATGCGGAGGGCTTCCGGCTTTCGCCTGCGTTCGATCCGGGAACGACAAGCTACACGCTCACCGTTCCTGCCGGGACAGCTGTAAAGCCAACCGTTTCCTTTTCCTTATCCTCAACAGATGCCGATGCTGACTCTTTTTCAGACAAATCTTCTTTCGTTGACATCTCCTGATTTTCGCTTGCCTGCACACTTTTTTCTTCCTGTACAGAATCCTCCTGCAAAAGAGCTTCATAAACAGGCTCAAGCTTTGACTCTACTGCCTTACAGCCGCCAATTGCTGTACAAAATGTAAAGATTGCTGCTGTCAAAATAACTTTTACTTTTCTTTTCATCCTAGTTGTCTCTCCTGATCTTTTGGCCGTTTTTGCCTGTTTCACTCATATTTTTGTACATCAGAGCGAACTGCCCAGCGAAACTTAGTTGAGCGTGCTCTTGGATTAGATGCACACTCCTTTGCAGACGGGCGAATAACATCCTTTGCGATGTCGCTGTAAATACCTTCTCTTGCATAGTACTGGAATGATTTTTTTACCATGCGGTCTTCACCCGAATGAAATGTTAAAATGGCAGCCTTTCCGCCCGGCTTTAATATATGAGGCAGCGCCTCTAAGAAGGAATCTAACACTTCAAATTCACTGTTAACATCAATTCTCAGTGCCTGGAATACTCGCTGACATGTCTTTTTTACAGCTTCCTTAGGGTTTTCTGGTTTTGTGCGAAGAACGACCTGCTCTACAATCTCACGAAGCTCGCTAGTTGTCTCAATTGGCTGCTTCTTTCTTTTTGCTGACATTATTGCTCTTGCAAGCTCTTTTGCAAGCGGCTCATCTGAGTTTTCAAAAAGCATACCCTCAATCTCTTCTGCATCCATTTCTTTTAGACGCTCTGATGCCGGAACTCCTGCCTGCGGATTTAATCTAAGATCAAGCGGTCCTTCCTCGCGAAAAGAAAAGCCACGCTTTGGATCATCGATCTGCATAGAAGAAACGCCAAGATCAGCAAGCACAAAATCAAGCTTTCCAGCCTTTTTTTCAATCTCAGCAATATTTGCAAAATTCATCAGACAAACATCCCATACATTCTCACCATAACCCTGATCTCTCAGACGCTTCTTTGTTTTTTCTGACTCAATCGGATC
>USHI01000170.1 GCA_900554405.1 uncultured Eubacteriales bacterium
CCCCGATCGTCGATGCGACAACGCGTTCCTATGTCGACCTTAAATCGCTCCGCGCCGCTGCTCTTTACGGCGAGGATGCCGGTAAGGCAAAGCGTAAATCGCACGAAAACGTTCAGCTTAAAGCGCTTTACGATGAATATCTCGGCGAACCGAATTCTCACCGTGCGCATGAGCTGCTTCACACGCATTATACCGCAAAGCCCAAATACAATCGCTGATCGGTGATGTAAAAAGAACGCAGAACGAAAAAAGAGAATAATTAAATTTATTTGCGGAAGGGAACCCGTGCGGGTTCCCTTTCGATTTTTTATTATATTCTTTAGCAATAATAAACTGTATCTTCTCAAACTGTTTGTCGAGGAAGCGATTTCATCCAAGAGCGTTGGAGAATCATTTTTTCGCGCCTATGAACTCAGAGATATAAAAAAAGTGGCCTCCCTTCCCAACGGAGTTCACCCCCAAAACGAGGGCTTATCCGCAAAGAAGGAGGAGACCAAATACAAGGTAGCAGATTTGTACGACTTTGTCAAGATAAGCAGCGTTTATGCTGCGGACACAACGATTACCGTATGTGTCCGCAACACCGTGTGATATGATTACACAAGCGCTTTGCCGAGAGCATTGCAGGCGGCGACTGCTTCATCGTCGGGAGCGTCGTTGCAGATCACAGAGTCGCCAGCCACATGCTGAAAGCCAATACCGCGCCGTCCGCCTTGCAGGTTTCCTCCCAGTTGCGCATCCATTCGCCGTCGCCCCAACCGTAGGAGCCGAACAAAGCGATCTTTTTGCCGGAAAGCTTTGCTTCGCAGGATTCAAACATGGGGGCAAATTCGCTTTCCTCCAGTTCCTCCGTGCCCATTGAAGGGCAGCCGAAGGCAACGGAATCAAATGAATCTATCATCGACTCATCGAATTCAGCCGCTTTCAGCATGACCGCCTCGCCGCCTGCCGATTTGATTCCGTCCGCGACCGCGCAGGCCATCGCTTCCGTATTTCCCGTTCCGCTCCAATAAACCACCGCTGTTTTACTCATTGTTGTAATCCAACCTTTCTTAGAAATAGTGTTATATATCAACCGGCTACGGTGAGCCGTTCGATAGACGTTCCGTTTGCATACAGTGCGGCATAAACGCCGCTGCATTTTTTGTATTTGGCAAAGGTTTTCCGCGCCGCATCCGCATCGCCGTATACCTTCCAGCAGCCCGCGCATTTGCAGCCGCCCGCCTTGTTTTCGATAAATCCGCACACATCCTCCGGCGGATAACCGAGGAACAAACCGATCTCGTGGGGGAATTCCTCGTATTCGCACAGCCGCCGGATAAGCTGTACAACGCATTTTTCCGAGGTATCGGTACAGTATCCTCTTTCCTTTAATATCCGTTCCGCCGTGCCGTGGCGGAGATCTTCGAAAAGCCGCGCCGGACGATAAAGATAAATCAGCGCACGTCCGTTTCGGAACCGTAAAGGCAGCACGCGCAGCCCTTTTTTGGTGAGAAGATTGTTCCAGCAACGGACACATTCCCTCATTTCCGCTTTGCCGGGAAACCGGCAGGCAAACAGATTGCCCGTTTTTATCCCCGCAAGCGTTGGTGAACAATGCCGGATAAGCAATTCCTCGGACATTTTTTGCAGCTCCTTTCATCGTGGGTTGAACCGGGCAAGGCGGCTTTGCCCGCCGTGCAGTTAGCATATGCTAACCAAAGCGGAGATTCCCGCCTGAGACCTTTGCGATAAATAATCATACACGGAATAATCTGCCGTATCTACTCCGAAAAGGCGTAATAATGCTCCGTTCGGGCGGATTCTTCACCTTGCGCTCCGCGCCCGGTATTCCGTGGGCGAAACGCCCTTTACCGTGCGGAAGGCGGCTGCGAACTTGCCGGGGTTATCATAGCCGTGCTCGCTTGCGATATCGCTCACGGTGCGGCTTGTGTATTCCAGCATATATGCGGCGGATTCCATCTTCCGCGCCTTTGTGTAGGCATAAAACGAAAAACCGAAAACCGATTTGAAGGCTGTTTTTATCGCGGTGGGCGAAGCATGAAATTTGCTTGCCGCCTGTTCGAGCGTGATTTTTTCAGCCATGTTTTCGGCAAGATACTTCGCCACGGTTTTTGCAAGCTTTGCCTGTGACGGCGACACTGAGCGTTTGCCTGAATCCCCGCCATTTATTTTATAAACGATCAGAAACAGCATCAGCTCGAGTATCTTGATCCTGCAGTAGCCCTGCCGTATCTCCTCCGGAACGGCATAAAGCTCGGAAAATATGTGCTCGACCGATGAATCGGAGCGGGCAATATAATAGCTGTTTTTGCCGCAAAACTTTTCTTCGATCGCTTTCGGCTGCACCGTCACATCCTGCAGGAAGCAGGAAAGGCATTTCGGCGCCTCAATCGTGTTTATCCGGATCGTTATCCCGTGGTAGTGCCGCAGCGGGAAGTACAGCGTGGAGGAAAGATTCGCGGTTTTTACAATCAGCAGATCACCGGGCGAGATATAGCAAAAATCGTTGCCGATGCCGCATTCCATGCGCCCTTCACGGCAGTGAAATATTTCGAATACGTCATCCGTTATACTGCCGTTTTCGCGGAGCGTGCCTTCCTGTGCGTGCGAATTATGATATATCACGGAAATACCCGGGAACACCGCATATTCGGCGGCGGTGTATATTCCTCCCTTTGCCGCCGCGGCCGGCGCC
>USHI01000171.1 GCA_900554405.1 uncultured Eubacteriales bacterium
GCATCTGCCTTACAAGCAGAGGGTCACAGGTTCGAGCCCTGTAACTTCCACCATTAAGCACTTACGAAAGTAAGTGCTTTTTTGCTTCATTTCGGGAGCTGTCTGCCGAAATTTGGTTATTTGTCGTGCTTTTGTGCGGCTTTTTTTCGCTTTATGCCTGCGGCGGCAAGGACAATGCCGAGCGCAAGCGCGGCGGAGGCGATTATCAGCGCTGCGACGGCAATGCCGCTTGTGTGTGATTCCCGGCCCTCCTGCGGGGCGGAGCTTTCGACAGCGGCGGAGCTGCCGTTGCCTGCGGTGCTTTGCGGAGCATCCGCGGAGCTTCGCGTATCCGGTTCGCTTTCGCCCTGCGCGAGATCATCGCCCGCACTTTCCTCATCCCGTATGGGTTCGGCAAAATCGGCGGCGATGATGCTGATGTATTCGCCCGTCGTGAATCGGTACCCTTCGGCGGCGTAATCACCGCCCGGCTCGGTCTGATATATGAATCGCGGGATAATTATCGGCTCGCGCGATAATCCGTCCGTTGCTTCCAGTGCGCCGCAAAGCAGGATTATATTGCCGGGGTAGCTTCCGTCCGTGGGGGTAAGCCCCAGCTCCACCGCGCCCTCCACCGCAAGCGAGCCGCCGTCGATGATTATATCGCCGTGCCTGCCGCTGCGGGTGGAAAGGCAGTAAAGTGTGCCGGTTATCTCTGCCGTTCCGCTTTTTACCGTGAGTGCCGCGGAGCAATCGCCGTTTACGGAAAGCGTGTGTTCGCCGCATTCGAGCGTTATGTGCGCGGTTTCGGCACTGCGGTCGGAATAGTCGATCGCGGATCCTTTGCCGCTTCCGATTTTGCTGTCCGCAAGCAGGCGTATGGTTATGTTCTCGCCGTTTTCGAGCAGTATATCGTTTATATCCGCGCCTTTAAGGTAAAGCGTATCGCCGAGCAGAAGCACTGTCCAGCCTTCGCTGTCGGAGCCGGTAAGTCCGCCGGAGGTGCCGGAGGTATAATACCTGCCCTCCGCCATTTCCGTGCCGGATATCTGCAGCGCCCCGGCGTGCACGGATACGGCGAGCGCAATGAGCATGAATAATGCGGAAACAAACAGCATTTTCGCCGCGCACGAAGCTGCCGTGCGGGTGTTTTCGGGTTCGTTCGGGTTCATTTTCGGCTCCTTTTTACTTGTTTTGGGGCATTATATCACATTCGCCGCCGCGATTCAATCGGCACACGCCGTGCGGCGGGTAAAGTTGCACAAAACAGGGGTTTTGCTTCGGGAAATCATTGTATTTTGTGCGCCGCGGTGGTAAAATATATGTAACAAAAAATATTCGGAGGGCTTTTGCGCATGGAAAAAAGACTTGAACCGCTGTTCACGCCGTGGAAGATCGGCAAATGCGAGATCAAAAACCGTTTTGTGCTGACAAGCATGGGCGGGACAGACCTTTTCGGCTGGATGGAAAACAATCACTTTGATACCGCCGGGGCGGAATTTATCCTTAAAGTCGCTGAAAACGGCGCGGGGCTCGTTATGCCCGGGTGCCAGCCGGTATATAACCCGATGTTCGGGCAATGGCTGTACAAAAACAAAAAAATGTACCGCGATCTGAAGGAATGGATGCCGAAGCTGCACGCCACCGGCGCAAAGCTCTTTGTCCAGCTCACCGCGGGGTTCGGGCGCTCCTTCACCGTGAGCAAAATGATGGAAACGCTTTACACAAACAGGTTCCTGCGTTTTGTGAGCAAGCCTTTTATGGATCTGGACAAAATAACCGCCACCGCCAGCCCTTCGCCCAACCGCTGGTCGGATAAAGTCCCCTCGCGGGAGATGACCGTGCCCGAAATACACGAATTTGTGGAAGCCTTTGCAAAATGTGCCGCGCTTCTGAAGGAGGCGGGCGTGGACGGCGTTGAGGTTCATGCCGTGCACGAGGGCTATCTGCTCGATCAGTTCACGCTTAAATATGTCAACAAGCGCACGGACGAATACGGCGGCTCTTTCGAAAACCGCTACCGCTTCCCGGTGGAGATAGTCCGCGCGATAAAAGAGGCGTGCGGCGAGGATTTCCCGGTTTCGCTGCGGTACAGTGTCGTTTCCAAAACAAAGGGCTTCCGTCAGGGCGCGCTCCCCGGCGAGGAATATACCGAGGTCGGCCGCGATATGGAGGAATCCGAGCGTGCCGCGAAATACCTGCAGAATGCCGGCTACGATTGCCTGAACTGCGATAACGGCACATATGACGCATGGTATTGGGCGCACCCGCCGATATATATGCCCGAAAACTGCAATCTTGCGGATACCGAGCATATCAAAAACTTTGTGGATATCCCGGTTATCTGCGCCGGCAGGCTCGACCCGGCGACCGCCGCGGATGAAATAGCCGCCGGCAGGCTGGACGGCGCCGGCTTTGCGCGGCAGTTCCTTGCCGATTGGGAATGGATCAAAAAGCTTTCCGAGGGTCGCCCGGAGGATATCCGCCCCTGCATACTCTGCCACAACGGCTGCTTCAATATGTGCCATTACAAGGGCGTTCCGAACGATCAGGAGCTTTCGGACAGCCTTCACCTTGCACGCTGCGCCGTAAACGCCGAAACGATGCAGTGGGACAAGCATTATATCAAAAAAACCTCCCGCCCGAAGACCGTCCATATCATCGGCGGCGGGGTCGGCGGGGGGGG
>USHI01000172.1 GCA_900554405.1 uncultured Eubacteriales bacterium
GTCGGAGGCGTTTACCGTGTAGCCGGTCACGCCGAGAACGGTCTCGCCGTCGATCTGCAAGGCTGTCGGGCGATCAAATTCGACCCGTATTTCCTTGCCGGTGAGCACCGTGCACATTTCGGGGTGCTTTATATGCTCGCCCTTGAAAATGGAAGGGAAGACGCAAAGCGTTTTCAGCTTGCCGGAGCCGAAGAACAGCATGGTGGAAACCTTTTTGTCCTCCGAAAAGCGCTTCTGATCCGGCGTGGGCATCATACCGCCGCCGTAAAACCTGCCGTTCATCGTGGGGGCAAGCCAAACCTTGTTGTAGCGGTGAGCTACCCCGTCCACCGTTATAATGGCGTTTGTGGGGTGGTAATGGAACAACAGACCCTTTATCGCAATGGCGGTGTAGTTTACGGGCTTGTCGCTCTTTTCGCGCAGGGCATCGCCTACCTCGCAGCAATAACCGTCGATACCGTAACCGATACCGTTTATAAAGCGGCTCGTTTTGCCGTTTACCGTCACCGTGGGGAGGTCTTTTATGTATTCGTCGATACATATCGGCACTGTTGCACCGTTGCCGATATCGTGCAGGAAATCATTTCCGCTTCCGGTTGCGTAATAATAGACCGAGGGGCGGTTGTCGGAATAATAGGTTTCGTTGACAAAGCGGTTAAGTGTTCCGTCGCCGCCGCAGACAACCAGCTTTTCGCCCGGTTCGAGCGAATCGAAAAGTGCCTCGTAATCGCTTATTTTTGTCATATCGACATATGTAAGCTTTGCGCCGGAAAGTATTCCGTTCAGCTTTTCCGCGTTTTCCTTGCCCTTGCCGCTTCCGAAAAGCGGATTGAAAAGTATTCTGTATGCTTCCATCTTTTACTTCCTCTTGCCTTGTCGCATTGTGTCATATTTTTTCATGTGAAGGTTGATTCAAGGTTAAGAAAAAGCGGAACCGCTTTTTGCGGCTCCGCTTTGGTGAAGCAGTGCTTATTTGCCCTTGACGAGCTTTTCGATTTCGCCCGCGAAATCGTCTTCGCGCTTTTCGATACCTTCGCCTCTTTCGTATTTGACAAAGGAAACGATCTTGATGCTGCCGCCAAGCTCTTTTGCGACCTTGTCGGTATACTTGCCGACGGTGAGCTCTTCATCCTTGACATAAGCCTGGTCGACAAGGCAGTTGTTGTCGTAAAACTTTTCGATCCTGCCGGTGACCATCTTTTCCTTGACGGCATCGGGCTTTTTGGCGAGGTTTTCGTCGTTCTGGATCTGGGTAAGGAGTATTTCCTTTTCGTTTTCGATAACGGAAGCGGGAACCGCAGTCCTGTCTACATAAGAGGGACCCATAGCGGCGATCTGCATGCAGACATTCTTTGCATATTCCTTGAATGCTTCGGAGGAAGTATCGACATCGGTGTCGAACTTCGTAATAACGCCGGCGCTGCCGCCGCCGTGGATATAGGTGCCGACGGTGCCGTCGACGATCTCAAAACGGCGGATGCTCATGTTTTCGCCGATGGTGAAGATCATATTTTTGAGCTCGGATTCGACAGTGACGTCGGTGCCGTCGAATTTGAGCGCTTTAAGTGCATCGATATCGGCGGGGTTGCCGGCGAGAACGGTGCGGAGAATGCCTTTTACGAATTCCTTGAAGGAAGCGTTCTTGGCAACAAAGTCGGTTTCGGCGTTTACTTCGATTATAGCTGCGTGGCTGCCGTCGGTAAGGATATCGACAATGCCCTCTGCGGCGATCCTGTCTGCCTTTTTGGCTGCAACGGAAAGACCCTTTTCACGGAGATATTTGATAGCTTCATCGAAGTTGCCTTCGGTTTCGACAAGCGCTTTTTTGCATTCCATCATGCCGCAGCCTGTCTTCTTGCGGAGCTCCATTACGTCTTTTGCGGAAATATTAGCCATTTTGAATCCTCCTGATATTTATTGTTGATAAGTGATTATTCGGCTGCTTCGGTGCTTTCGGCGTTGGCGGTCTCTTCGGAGGAATCGGTGAGCTGTTCGCCCTGTTTGCCTTCGATGACTGCGTCGGCGAGAGTGCTTGCGATAAGCTTGATGGCGCGGATAGCGTCGTCGTTGCCGGGGATAACATAATCGACTTCATCGGGATCGCAGTTGGTATCTACAATAGCAACTATCGGAATGCCGAGCTTGCGCGCTTCGTCAATGGCGTTCTTTTCCTTCTTCGGGTCGACAATGAAAATGCAGGAGGGAAGCCCCTTCATGTTCTTGATACCGCCGAGGTTCTTTTCGAGGTCTGCCATTTCCTTCTGCATTGCGGCAACTTCCTTTTTGGGAAGAAGGTCAAAGGTGCCGTCCTCTGCCATTTTGTTGAGGTTGTTCAGCTTCTGGATAGATTTCTTAATGGTCTTGAAGTTGGTGAGCATACCGCCGAGCCAACGAACGTTGACATAGTACATTTCTGCGCGGAGTGCTTCTTCCTTGATCGCATCCTGAGCCTGCTTCTTTGTGCCGACAAAGAGGATGTTGCCGCCTTCGGCAGCTACATCGCGCACGAACATATAGGCTTCTTCGATCTTTTTAACGGTCTTCTGCAGGTCGATAATGTAGATACCGTTTCTTTCGGTGAAGATGTACTCTGCCATCTTAGGGTTCCATCTTCTTGTCTGGTGGCCGAAATGCACACCGGCTTCAAGAAGCTGCTTCAT
>USHI01000173.1 GCA_900554405.1 uncultured Eubacteriales bacterium
CATGCGACGCGGCGCGGAGGACCGAGCGCGCGCCGCCACCACGAACGACACCCAAAAAACGGCGGCGCGCGCGGAACCGTACGCTTTTACACGAGCGACGAGCCGGAAATGTTTTCCCGCAGTGCGGCATACTTTCTGGGCGAATCCGCCGGCATAGCCGCAGAAAAGGTTGAAATAGAAAGGTATTGAACGATTTAATAAATGAAGATCCCCGTAGATATACGCATCCGCAGCGAGCGGATATGCACAAACATCACCCGCGGCGACGGCACTGCCGGCACCGTTCGGGATGATTATTCCACAAGCGGGTTTATGTCCCGCACGAAGGACGGTTACCGCATGGAATTCCGCGAACGCGGCGCCGATAAATTCAAAACGGTGCTCAGCACCTTCGGCGACAGCGTTTCCGTCAACCGCGAAAGCTTTCTCGGCTCCTCGCTCGTGTTCACCGAATCCCGTGCGAACACCTGTATCTGCAACGCGGGCGAGATCCCCGTTGCCATGCGGATAAACACAAAAAAGCTCGTAAACACGCTTTCCATGGAGGGCGGCAGCCTTTCCATCGACTACACCGTCGAAATAGTCGGAAACCTTGCCGAAAAAAGCCATGTGACATATTCGGTATCGCCCGATAAAAGCATTATAAGGTCTTAAAAGCAAAGGGGGCGCGCGCCTTGGCATCAAAAAGAATAAAAACGCCTGCCGATGAAGCGTTCCTGATCCCGCGCGGGGTAATGCAGCATATCGCAGGGGCGAACGCGGAGGAGCTGAAAACGCTTATCGCCTTTTTTGCCGCGCCGGAAACCACCGTTGCCGAAGCGGCGCGGGACATGAGCATGACCGTTGCCGAATGCGAAAAGGCATATGCCTTTTGGCGCGGCGCGGGAATATTTGCCGAATCCGCCGCAAAGCCGAAGAAGGTCGCCGCGGATACATCCTCCTACCGCAATTACGATTCCGCAGAAATAGCGGCGGCTCTGCAGCAGAAGGGCGATTTTTCGCTGATCTGCTCCGTGGCGCAGACAAAGCTCGAAAAGACACTGACGAAAAACGATCTTTCCACGCTGCTGTATCTTTACGATTATGCCGCAATACCCTGCCAGGTGATCTGCGGCGTGATCGAATACTGCTGCAACCGCGGCAAAAAAAGTATGCAGTACATATATAAAAAAGCCGTCGCGCTTTTCGAATCCGGCGTGGACACATATGATAAATTCGAACGCTATGTCGCCGAAGCGGAACGCGCAAGGGAAGCGGAAGCAAAGCTGCGCCGGCTGATCGGAGTCGGCGAAAGGGCGCTCACCACGGCGGAAAACGCCGCCTTTGAACGCTGGATAAGCGAATGGAAAACCGATTTTTCGCTTATCACGCTTGCATACGAAAAAACGGTGGACAACACCGGCAAATATTCCGTGCGGTATATGGACAGCATCCTGAAAAACTGGCACGAAAAGGGCTATTCCGCTGTGGAGGAGGTCGCAGCCGAGCAGCCCGCGCAGGGCAAAAACGGGCAGAGCTTTGCCTCCGACGATTTTATCGAGGCTGCGCTTGCACGCGGATTTGACGACGGAAAGGATACGAAATGACTGTAAACGAGGCACTGCTGCTTAAAGACAGCCAACGAACGGCGGCAATAAACGAAGCGGACAAGCGCCGCAGTGAGCTGCACACACTTGTGGGCGAAATTTCCGAAATAGATGCAGCCCTGCTCGCTATTCCGATGCGCCTGCTTGACGGCGAGGATATAAGCACACTTCGCGACGAATCGGATGCCCTGCTCAAAAAGCGCGAACAGGTGCTTGAAGATAGGGGTTTTGACAAGGATTACGACGAACCGCATTTTTCCTGCCCGGATTGCAGGGACAGCGGCTACCGCGGCGCAAGGCTTTGCGAATGCGTGCGCAGGCTCGTTTCCGAAACGCAATACGCCGAAAGCACGCTTGCAAAGGGGCTTTCGGGCAAGACATTAGATAATTTCTCGCTCGATTATTATTCCGGCAACGACAGAGCACGCGCCGAAAAGGCGCTTTCCGCCTGCAAAAGGTATGCCGATGTCTTTCCCGCACAGGGCTTTTCCGGTCTGCTGCTCACCGGCGGCACGGGGCTGGGCAAAACGCACCTTTCCGCGGCGGTGGGAAATATAATCTCCTCCAAGGGGTATTCCGTCGTATATGAATCGGCATCCGCGCTTTGCGACACGCTGGAAGCCGTGCGCTTCAACCGTGCGGAGCTTTCCGAAAGGAAGAAGTACGAGAATGCTTCCCTGCTGATCATCGACGATCTCGGCACCGAAAACACCACCGCCTTTTCCACGGCGGCGATCGGCAGCCTTATAGACCTGCGTATTGTCGCGGCGAAGCAGACGGTGATCAGCACAAACCTCAGCTTCGATGCGCTTAAAAAGACTTACGGCGAACGCATTTTTTCGCGCCTGATGGGCGAATACCGCGTGCTTGCGCTGAGCGGCTGCGATATAAGAATGCAGAAGATAAAGGAATGATATTTTGAAAAAGGTCGATATTTATACCGACGGCGCCTGCAGCGGCAACCCGGGGCGCGGCGGCTGGGCGGCAATACTCGTTTACGGCGCGC
>USHI01000174.1 GCA_900554405.1 uncultured Eubacteriales bacterium
TTGCCGGTACGGCAGGTTTTCGGCCCGAGCAAATGCGCGGTCCGCCTCAAAGAGTGAGCGGGTCGGTTCCGTATGCCGTTACGGGCCGCCCGCAAACCCGTTTCTCCCCGCGTCCGCCCCCGACTGGGCGTCGGCAGCGTAAAGGAACGAAGGGAGCTTCATCGATATGCCCTTATGCGTATTTTTAGGCACGCTTTCGTCAGTGAAAGGCTGACTAGGATACTGCGCCATCGTGTATATTATACCACATCGCGGTGTAGATTTCAATATGTCTGCAAACTATTTCCTGCGGTTTATAATATGAATGCAAAGCTCATGTATAAGCTCTGCATATCCGTTCCCCCCCGCGACGGCAGCCCTTGCTTCGAAAAGGTATTCCGCGGCAAGACCGCGCGCCTTTTCCGTGCCGAGAAGCGATACAAACGTGCTTTTCCCCTCCGCCGCATCCTTGCCGGTCGTTTTGCCGAGCTTCTCAGAGACTCCTTCTATATCGAGCAGATCGTCGGTTATCTGGAAAGCTCTGCCGAAAAGCACGCCGAACCTGCGCGCCTGTTCGAGCGCTTCGGTGTCCGCCCCGGCGGCAATGCAGCCGAGCATACAGGCGCAGGAGAACAAAGCGCCGGTCTTTCCGTCCACAAGGCGTGTTACCCCTGCAAGGTCCATGCGGTTTCCTTCGCCGTCGAGATCGTCCTGCTGGCCGCCGCACATCCCGGCGACACCCGCATAATGCGCGATCAGCTCCGCCGCGCTTGCGTTTTCCGCGGGTGTGCATTCCCTGCACGAGCATACGGCGGTAAAGGCATAAAGCGAAAGAGCATCCCCGGCAAGTATCGCCGTGCTTTCGCCGAACGCTTTGTGGCAGGAAGGCTTTCCGCGGCGCATATCGTCGTTGTCCATCGCGGGGAGATCGTCGTGTATCAGCGAAAACGCGTGTATCATTTCGATTGCGGCTGCATAATCGAGCGCCCGTTCCGGTTCGCCGCCGTTCAGCCCGCAAAAGCAGACGGCAAGAAACGCACGCAGCCTTTTCCCGCCGCCCAGCAGCGAATAGCGCATCGCCCTGCGCAGTGTGAGTCCGCCGCCCTCGCCGCTTTCGGGCAAGAGTTTATCCAACCGTTTTTCGGTTTTTTCCGCCACGGTGCGGAGTGCTTCGGAAAGCGTTGTCATGCGCCGAAATCCTCCGATTTGAGCGTTTCGCCCGAGCCGGAAAGTATCTTCACCTTTTCCTCTGCCGCATCCAGCTTTGCCGTGCAGAACTTCACGAGCGACGTGCCTTCGTCAAAAAGCCCGATCAGGCTTTCGAGAGGGGCATTGCCGTCCTCCAAGGCGCGTACTATCTGTTCGAGCCGGGCAAGCGCCTGCTCGAATGTTTTTTCGTTATTTGCATCCATTTTTGTTTGCTCCTTTTTTTGCAACGGCGCTTTTCAGTGCGCGTAATTCATGTGCGTTCAGCTCGCGGTATTCGCCGGTTTTCAGGTCGCCCAGCTGCAGCGGCCCGAGCGATATTCTTTTCAGTTTGAGAACATATTCGCCCACGGCTTCGCATATCCGCCGTATTTCGCGGTTTTTGCCCTCCGAAAGCGTGAACTTCACAACGCTCTGTGTTTCATTGCGGGAGACAAGCTCGACCTCCGCGCCGGCTATCTCTTCGCCGTCAAGCTCTCTCAGGGCGCGCATCCGATCGAGCGTCTGATTTTCCACCTTTCCGCGCAGCGTGACGGAATACACCTTTTTTATGTTTCCGGAGGGGTGCATGACTGCGTTTGCAAGCTCGCCGTCGTTTGTCATCAGCAAAAGACCTTCGCTGTTTAGATCCAGCCTGCCGACAGGGTATACCCTTGTGCCGACATTCACAAGATCTGCCACGGTTTTTCTGCCCTTTTCATCGCTCATGGTGGTTACGGCGCCGCACGGCTTGTTAAACATTATGTATACCTTTCTGCCGCTTTGCGCGTTCAGCGGGCGCCCCTTGTATGTTACGGCATCGTTTTTCGGGTCGATCCTCATGCCGATGGCAGCCGTCATGCCGTTTACTTCGAAATTGCCCTCTGCAATCTCTTTTTCGGCGGCTCGGCGGGACATGAGTCCGCAATCCGAAACGTATTTTTGTAATTTGATATCTTCCATTTTTTATTCTCCGAACAGTATTTCGAAAATCGATCTTCTTTTGGCTTTTACCGGCTCGGCTGCTTCGAGCGGTATTATGTCAACCGCACTGCCGCCGCACATGACTGCCGCATGGGCGATGATTTCGCCCTTTTCCACCGGTGCTTCAACGGTGCCTGCCTCTATCTCCACGGAATAAGCCTCCCCGGCGGGAAGGCATATTCTTACCTCCGATGTGTTCCGCGCGGCGACAAAACGCGTTTCGGAACCGTCAACGGCGACAATGGTGCTTATCCCGCCCGGCTCGGCAATGAGGACCGATTCGGTCTTTTGAAAGGCGTATTCGAGCAGCGCGGCGTGCGTTGCCGCGGGGAAGGGGTCGTTCAGTGTAACCGCGATGAGCTTTACACCGCCGCGCTCTGCAGCACTCACAAGGCAGCGCCCGTCGGCACGGGTAAAGCCGGTCTTGACCCCGGTGCAC
>USHI01000175.1 GCA_900554405.1 uncultured Eubacteriales bacterium
CTCGCGATGGAGCATATACTCCGTTCGGATATAAAAAAGATCCTTTCCTTCCGTATCGGGCAAAACGACACCGCACTCCTTTCGGATACGGCAGAGCGCTATTTCCTTGCCCGTGCCGAGACAGGTTTTTCCGCCCTTTCCTTTTATAAGCAATGTGAGGAACTCAAATGAAAGGCTTTCAGAAATCAAAGACAATACTCGAATATAACAAAATAACCGCTCTTGTAGCCGCTCACTGCATGACAGAGCCGGCAAAAGCGGCATTTGCGGATATCGAACCTTCGGATGATGAGGCAGTCGTCAACCGTCTGCTCGACGAAACGGAACAGGCGCTCGGGCTGCTTGTCGTAAAGGGTTCGCCCGGGTTTTCCGCCCCCGCGGGCGTGACGGATTCCGCCGACCGTGCGGAAAAAAACGCCATGCTCACCGGCGGCGAGCTGCTTGCCGTCGCATCGCTGCTGCGTGCTGTCGGCAGTGTTAAAAAATACCCGGAAAACAAATCGGTACCCGCGCTTGAACCCTATTTTTCCGCATTGACGGAAAACCGCTCACTTGCCGACGGGATCACAATGAAAATCATCGGCGAGGATATGATCGCCGACGATGCTTCGCCGGAGCTGTACCGTGTCCGCCGCGATATAAAGCGTGCGGAGGAAAATGTGCGCGAAATACTTGCGCGCCTTACAGTGGGCGAAAATTCAAAATTTCTGCGCGATTCGCTTGTCACAATGCGCTCCGGGCGTTATGTCATACCCGTGCGCGCCGAGCATAAAAACGACGTGAAGGGGCTTGTGCACGATGCTTCCGCCTCCGGGCAGACATTGTTTATCGAACCGATGGCGGTCATAGAGGCGAACAATCGCCTGCGCGAGCTCAGAGCAAAGGAACAGGCGGAGATCGAAAAGATACTTTATTCTCTTTCCGCCGAGGTCGCGGCAAGCGCTCATATTATCCGCGTGGATCAAAAGGCGATGATCGACCTGGATACGATATTCGCCCGCGCGGGTTATTCCTCCGAAATCCACGGTATCCGCGCAAGGACACCCGCAAGGTCGATCTGCCTGCGCCGTGCGCGGCACCCGCTCATCCCGCGGGATAAGGTCGTGCCGATAAGCGTCGAATTCGGGGAAAAGGATAATGCGCTCGTTATCACCGGCCCGAACACCGGCGGCAAAACGGTCACGCTCAAAACGCTCGGGCTTTTTGCCATGATGTCGCAATCCGGGCTGTTTGTCCCCGCGGACGACGGCACCGCCTTGCCGATATTCGACGGTGTCCTTGCCGATATCGGCGATGAGCAGAGTATCGAGCAATCGCTTTCCACCTTTTCGGCGCATATGGTCAATGTTGTTTCCATATTGGATGAATGCGGCAGCGGTTCGCTTGTCCTGTTCGACGAGCTGGGCGCCGGTACCGATCCGACAGAGGGCGCATCCCTCGCCATTGCCATACTTGAACGTGTCCGCGCGCTGGGCGCGGTCGTCGCCGCAACAACGCATTATGCGGAGCTTAAAGTATTTGCACTGGATACGGAGGGCGTTCTCAACGCCTCCTGCGAATTTGATCTTGCCACATTGCGCCCGACATATCGGCTCATAACCGGTATCCCCGGGCGAAGCAACGCATTCGAGATAAGCCTGCGGCTCGGTATGGACGAACGTGTCATAGCCCGCGCGCGTGAGCTTCTTGCCGAGGATAATGCCCGGTTCGAGGATGTTATAGTCCGCCTGGAGGAAACCGAACAGAAGCTGCGCAGCGAAAGGAGCGAAACCGAAAAAGCCCGTGCGGAGGCGGAAAAAATACGCCTTTCCGCCGAGGCAAAGGCAAAGGAAACCGTCGCCGCGGCAACGGCGGAGGCAGACCGCGCCCGCGCGCAGGCGATGCGGATACTCGAAACGGCAAAGCAATCCGGTAACGAGATCTTTGCACGGCTCAATGAGCTCAAGCGTGCCGATGCAAGGCAGATGGACCTTGCACGCATAGAGGAAGCCCGCCGCGCAATGAAGCAGAGGATAAAGGATGCCTCCGCGGCGATAACCGAGGCGGAGGAGGATTCTCCGGAGGACGAGGATTATGTCCTCCCGCGCCCGCTCGCGGTCGGTGATGAGGTCGTTCTTGCCGATATAGGCAGGGAAGGCACCGTGAAGAGCATAAACGGCGATACGGTCACCGTGCTTACCGGCAGGTTCGAAACAAAGACAACGCTTAAAAATATACGGCTTGCATCGCATCCCGCCGCACCAAAGCAAAGGCAGAAGGGCAGCGCGACATATTCGCACGGCGGCCCCGCCGTTAAAAACGAGATTGATGTCCGCGGCAATACCGGCGATGATGCCTGGTTCATGATCGACCGTTGGCTGGATGAATGTATCGCCGCCGGTTATGAAAACGTTTCGGTCATACACGGTAAGGGGACAGGTGCACTGCGCAGCGCGCTTTGGAACTATTTCCGCGGCGATAAATCGCGCATACGCTCCTTCCGTTCCGGCAGATACGGCGAGGGCGATCTCGGCGTGACGGTGCTCGAACTGAAAAATTAAGAAACGTTTGCGGCTGCT
>USHI01000176.1 GCA_900554405.1 uncultured Eubacteriales bacterium
TCAACTTCGGTTGGGTGCTGCCTGTTTTTGTATGTCCGAACGTCAAAATCACCGAATTGCCGCTAAACGAAACGGAGAAAAAAATAATGAACAACGATATGTGCGTAGCCTGTGACGACGGGATTCTTAATATTCGTGCCGGCGCAATTATAATGAAAGACGGAAAGCTTTTGATGGTCGGCAATGAAAGGAATTATCTATACTCCGTCGGCGGTAGGATAAAATTCGGCGAAACTGCACAAGAAGCCGTCGTTCGCGAAGTCCTGGAAGAAACAGGCGTCAAGATGGAAATCGACCGTCTCGGCTTTGTACACGAAAACTATTTTTACGGCGATGCACCTTCCAATCTGAACAAGTTAATTTATGAGATTTCGTTTTTCTTCTATATGAAGGTACCCGATACATTTGCGATCGACGGCGAAAGCTTCACGGAATCCAACCGCAAACAACGCTTGGTGTGGGTTTCGCTTGATGATGACATCAAGATATATCCGGAGTTTTTCAAAACCGAATTAAAACAACCGGCAGACACGGTAAAGCACTTCACCAGTCGGTCTATCCGATGATAGCCGAAAAACCAAAACGGGCATGATATCGTCATGCCCGTTTCGATTTTTTATTCCAGTTCGCTGCGGCAGGTCACTTCCCCAGGAATTCATCCAGCTTCGGAGCAAGCTCCTTTTTGAGAGTGGGTATGGATTCGCGTGTCACCCAGCTCGACCAATATGTATAGCCGCCGAGCGTGAGCGAACGCGGAGTTGCCATATAATTGAAATAGCCGTTGACCTGATCCACAGGGATAGTCTTTGTGCCGGTAAAGCGCGAACGGAGCCAGTATGTCATATCGACAAGGCTTTCGCCCGGAACACCGACAAACAGATAACCGCCGAAGGAAAGTGCGGTTACTTCCACACCCATCATACGGGAAGCAAGCTCCTCCTCGGTAAAAACGCTCTTTTCGTGAACAAGGTGGTATATCTGAGATGCTCTCCAACGTTCGTCAATATAATGCTTCACGGCGGGTGCGGGGAGGTTTGCGGCTATTGCATCATCGAGCTCCTTCTGTGCGCGCTCGACACGTTCGTTCCATGTTTCGAGATCCTTGTAGCACCTGGGCATATCGTCCTTCATGGGCAGCTTGAACGAAAACGTATCCGCTTTGAAGGAACCGGAAAGATCAAGCTTTTTGTGATTTTCCTCATAACCCATGCGTATTCTGTCGCCTATAAGCTTGCCCAGGCGGCGGCAGTCGCCCTCGGAGGCGGCATAATCGTCCATGCCGTCGTAGCTCTTTTTTGTAGAAAGGTCGGCACATGGGCCGTTAAGGTACATTGAAACTCCGCCGTAAACCGATTCGTTTTCTTCTGTCATGAATCCGGGCCAATCGAAGCAATAATGGTATTCATTCGCACGGTTCGGATTGAAGCGCAGCTCGAAAAGCACGGCTACATCCGGGTGCGCGGCGAAGCGCGAGACAGTGCCGATCGTTTCCCCCTTGCGATTGACAAAGCGGAAGAAATACGCCATCTGATCGTTGGGATTATCGAAATATATCGGTTTATCGAAAACAGGAAGCTTGGGATCATACCCGCGCAGGAGCATGATTTTCGGGTTCTGCGAATAAGGTCTTCCCTGCTCGTCGAAGGACATACCCGTCCAAACCGTAACGCCGCCCAAACCCTCTACATACTGCTCGCGGTTGAAGGTATAATCGGTGCCCATGTCGATCTCGGAAGCATAGCAATCGAATTCCTCGGCACGGGGCATCATTTCGCGCACCGTCTCTATGCTGCGCGCGATTAGATTATCCATATATTCGCCGGCAAGCGCATCCGATTCCGGCGCAGCGTGGACCTGAAGTTCGTGATACCAGATCGCCTTTTCGGGTATGCCCGTCGCTTCCGAAAGCTCCCGCTTCCAACGGAGCGCTTCGGGCTTGTATGTGCCCAAAAAGTCGAAAGCGGCTATAAGCGCCTTATTATCGCCGTCCTCCAGGTAAAGGAAACGTCCGTAAAGATCGGTTCCGTAGGGCCACACCGGCTTGAATACGCCCTTTGTGGACATTTTGGCAAAGCTGCATTTCATAATAGTTCTCCTTTTTTATTCATCGGCAAGGGTAACATCGACCCCAATGCCTTTAAGAATATCAAAATAACCCGGAAAGCTCTTTCCGACCGCCTCCGCATTCAGAATCACACCTCCTGTATGGCTGCACAGCAGCGAAAGAGCAAAAACCACGCGGTGATCGCCGTGCGAGCAAAGCGGCGCGGAAGGCTCTTTAAGCCTGCCCCGCAGAAGGACGGTATTATCCCCCGCATCCGCGGTTGTGCCGAATTTCGCAAGCTCAGCGGACATGGAGGAAATCCTGTCGCTTTCCTTATACCTCAGCCTTCTTGTCCCGCAAAAGCTCCCTTTGCCGCAAAAAGCGGCAAGCGCAAAGCATATCGGTGCAAGATCGGGGGTATCCGAAAGATCGACGGTCTTGCCGGCAAATATATCGCAAAACACCTGCGGAAATACCGAATCACCTTGCAGGCTCCCGCCGC
>USHI01000177.1 GCA_900554405.1 uncultured Eubacteriales bacterium
TGCCTCTGCACGCGCCCCTGCCGCACACGCAGCTCCGGGCGCCCGGCAAAGGTCAAAAGCCCTTTCACGCCCCCGCAAGCATAATATTCACGCTGCGCGGCGCGTATTTCCCGCACAGGTTCTCCCTGTACTCCGCCGCCAGTTCCTTTGTGACCGCCCTGCCGCGGAGATATTTTACAAACGCCGCCGCATCGCGCGCATATTTCGAAAGTGTCGCCGCGCTACTGCCCTCTGCGGCAAGCGCCAGGATGTATTCCCGGAGGCACTCTGCTCCGTTATGCCCGAATGCGTATCTTTTACAGCCTTTTTACCCCGATAACAAGCCGAAAATAAGAAGCGGCGCACGAAAAGCGGTCGAAAATATATTAACAAACCATGCGGGGCAAACGGTTGACCTGCGGCGCGATATGTGATAAAATCCACCACATAAAATACAAGCAACGGAGCAGAACCGAAAATGAAAAGATTTCTTGCCGCTTTTATCGCGGCGATAATGCTTGCGGCTTTGTGCCTGACGGCTGCAGATGCGGCGGTTTACAAGGACGGAAGCTGTACCCTTAACGGCTATGTTTACAATCTGCGCGAAAAAACCGCGCCGACGGATTATATAAAGGCAAACCCGGCGGCGGAGCGTGTTGCTTCCGCAGGAAAATACATCGCAACGGGCGACACGGTATATTTTTCCGACGGCACATCCGCCGCAGCGGTAATATACGGCGATATCGACTGCAACGGCATTGTCGATGCAAACGATTACCTGCTGGCAAAGCGCGCGTACCTTGAAACCTTTACCCCGAAAGGGGCTGCAAACGAAGCCGCAAAGGAGGGCGACAAAATGACACCTGCCGATTACCTGCGCATAAAGCGCCATGTGCTCGGAACATACGACCTTTATTCCTTCCCCCATAAGGCGACACAAAACGACGCAAACGGCGTGAAGATCGCCTATATTCCGCTTGACAACCGCCCGGTGAACAAGGACCGCGCGGAATACCTTGCCGCCGCGGCGGGATTCACGCTGCTGATCCCGGATGAGGATCTTTACCGCACCGCGCTCGACAACATGGAGCCGAACAAAAGCGGGCTGACCTACGGCGACCGCAAGGCGCTGCTCGCCTGGCTCAAATCCATCGAAAACGAATGCGATTATTATGTGATCTCGCTCGACCAGATGTTTTCCGGCGGTCTTGTCGGTTCACGCTGGCTTTCGAACACCGATCTCACGCTCGAATACGAAATAGCCGATTATCTTATCGCGCTTTCCGCAAGGAAGCACGTCGTGCTGTTCGACACCGTCATGCGGCTCGCCTCCACGGTGAACTACCAGGGCTACACGATGGAGGATTACAGTGCTCTGCGCACATACGGCATGAAGGCGCGCAAAACACTTTCCGGAAGCTCGCTCAATGTCGAAAACATCATCGCCGGTTACCGTTATGACGAAAACGGCGCGGAAATACCGATATCCATTTCCGGCACGAAGCTGGACGAATACCTTGCCTCCCGCGAGCGCAAGCTACGGCTTATTGACCGCGTGCTTTCCATTGCGGGCAAGGATATCGAGGCGCTTTATGTCGGCGTGGACGATTCTTCGCCCCAGATAACCATCCAGACAAACGAAATAAACTACATTAAAAAACTTGCCGGGGAAAACCTTTATCTGTTTGCCGGCGCGGACGAGCTCGGGCTGATGGGCATTGCGCAAATCACCGGCGCGCTTTACGGCGGTACGAACTGCCGCGTGGCATATTTCGGCGAGGGGGCGGATTCCCGCGCGGATGCTTACGACACCGGAACCCTGCGTGAAAACGTCGAAAGGCACATCGAAGCCATCGGCGGCGACCTCGAAAGCAGCGACCCATATGCGCTGCAGGTGCTTGTGCTCACACGGACATCGGATATTTCCGGCAATGCCGCAAAGCTTATTGCACAGGCGGAAAAGAACCTGGATGCCGGGGTCCCCACCTGCATTATCGATGCCTCCACGCAGGTCGGCGAGCTGCAAAGGCGGCTGCTCGCTTCAAAATCGCAGATATCGCGGCTGCTCGGGTATTCCAACTGGAACACCGTGGGCAACGCCGTCGGGATCGCGATATCCAATGCCGCAGCGCGGTACTGCTATATTTACCGGAGCAAAAATGTCACGAAGGATTCCGACAACGCCTTCCTCAAAACGCTCACTTTTTCGCTGATAAAGGATATATCCTACCGCGCGAAAGACATTGAAAACCTTTCCGCCGCAGGCGATTTCGGGCCGCAGACGATACTTGCGCGCCTCAATTCCGGCAGCATACTTGCCGGCGTGAACTGCCTTTCCGGCCACGGGAGGATAACCGTTTCCAACCTCCGCAAGCCCTGGAACCGCAATTTCGAGGCGACATTCGATATCAGCATCGCAAACTGACACAAACACATAAAGAAACGGCTTCCGCGCTTTTTCGGCGCGAAAGCCGTTTTTGTTTTTTCCGGGTTCAACTGTTTACATCCACCGGTTCTATACCGCCTTTTAACGCGCGGCGGTTCACGGTAACCGCGGCAAAGACC
>USHI01000178.1 GCA_900554405.1 uncultured Eubacteriales bacterium
CAAAAGCCGCGCTCGATATTATCCTTCCGCTCCTGCGCCCGGCGTGCGGTGAAATATCGCTTTATATGCGCTACCCCGCGGCAGCCGATGCCGGAAAGCGGATCCCGGAAGCGGAGCGGCATATCGAAACCTACACCCGGCTTGCGCGGGATTTCGGTCTGAAATCCGCACCGGTCGCAAAAGCCTATCTCGACTGCTTTGAATCCCACCCCGAAATATGCCTTTATGCCGACGACAACTCCCACCATTCGGCGGCGGGCAGCTATCTTATCGCCTGCGTGTGGCTCGCCTCGATCTGCGGGATCGACCCGCGCGGCAACGGCTACACCGCCTCGCTCGGCTCGGCGGATGCTCGCGCATTGCAGGATATCGCCGCGAAATACCTGCCCGGAACGTAATAATCGGCAAGGTGCTCCGAAAAAAGGAACAAGGCATGGCCGCGAAGGTCATGCCTTTTCAGAGCAGTATTTTTCTTCCGTCTTCTTTGTATCCGCATAAAACAGCTCTGCCGCACGCGCCTGTGTGCAGGCGATATCGCCCTGATCCGTGCCTGCGAAATCAAGCTTTATCCTCGCGGAGGCGGCGGCGTGACTGTCACCCGGGCGGCTCTCATCCGCCTCCGACAAAAACTTCCGCAAAAGCGCCGGATCGCCGGAATAGCACAGCTCCACAAGCTTTGCGCGGTATTCCAGCTCCGCGGGGGTGATCCCCGGGAAGCGCTTCATATCCGAAGCGTGCTGCGCTTCGTGCTTCAAAAGAGAAACAAGGAACCTTTCGCTTTCGAAATCGTACGCCTGCTCGATACAGTTTATCCTGCCGTCGGGCGATGTCCAGCCGCCGGTGCCGTATCTGCCGAAGGTCAGATAATCCATCCAGCTACGGAATACAAAGCCCTTGAGTATGTTTACGGTGTATTCCGCCGTTCCGCCCGGAAGCTCGACACGGTAAACGGTCGGCACAGTCTCCCGCCAGACATAAGGGCCGTAATACCCCTGTGTTTTCCCGAAAAGCGCATGGCAGCCGTTTGCTTCAAACAGCGATTCAAGCTTTGCCGAAAGCGCTTCATCCTCCGGCGGGGCGCCGAGAAACGCTTTCAAACCCGATATAAGCTTATCCGCCGCCTCCGGTTCCGGCAAGCGGCAATAAAACACATCGCGGAAATACACCTGGTAAAAGCGCAGGATATCATTCAGCATATCCGGTATTTCGAACCTGCGGTAATCCTCGTTTTCGAATATCGCTACATATGCGGGAAGAACGTCGGCGAACTCCTCGTGCCCGCGCATATATGCAATTGCGCCCTTTATATCTCCGTTCAGAAAAAACCGACTGATCTCCATGGCTGCCGTCTCCTTTACAAAGAAACCAATTCCCGGCGCGCCGGTTATAACGTATCCGGCAGGCTCTGCCCGGATATAAATCTCGCGAAAACACCCTGAGCGCGCTCGTCGCATTCGGCGGTAATGACCGCACCTTCATCATCGTAATCGCAGGAAATCACGGTGCACAGCCGGTACACCTCCGCAACGGAGCTGTGTTCCGAATGCGGGATACGCAGCGTGAGCGTCTTTTTCCCGTCGGAAACGAGCAAGTCCAGCCTTTCGAGCAGGACATCCACCCCCGCGCCGTCCAGAGCGGAAATTTCGATGCTGCCCTTGGGGAAGGGGGTGTCGCGCTCGGCGCGGTCGCACTTGTTATATACCTCGATCAGGGGTTTCCCGGAGGCACCCAGCTCGTCTATGAGCGCAAGCGTCACCGCGCGTTTTCGTTCGCGCTCCGCGCACTCCTCCGAAGCATCGGTGAGCATTATGATATAATCGGCGTATTTAAGCTCCTCCAATGTCGAGCGGAACGCCTTGACAAGGTGTGTCGGCAGGCGGTCGATAAACCCGACGGTATCCGTGAGCAACAATTCCGCCCCGCTCGGCAGCGTGAGTCGGCGTGTGGTCGGATCCAGCGTGGCAAAGAGCTTATCCTCCGCGAGAATGCCGGCATCGGTCAGCCGGTTCAGAAGCGTGGATTTCCCCGCGTTCGTATATCCGATTATCGCCGCGGATTTTATGCCGGAGCGGAATCGCGCGGAGCGCTTCACGCCGCGTGTGCGTTCCAGCACGTCAAGCTCCTCCTGCAATGCGGCAATGCGTCGGCGTATATGGCGGCGGGCGCCTTCCCGCTTGGATTCACCGGGGCCGCGCGTGCCGATCCCGCCGCCCAGGCGGGACATATCCTTCCCGCGCCCGGTAAGCCGCGGGGCGGTATACCGCAGGCAGGCTATTTCAACCTGCAATTTGCCCTCCCCGGTGACGGCATGAAGCGCGAAAATATCCAGGATAAGCATAGTTCTGTCGATAACACGGACATTTTCGCCCAGCACCTCGGAAATATTGCTTATCTGTGAAGGTGAAAGCTCGTTATCGAAAACGGCAAGAGTTATGTCGCCGTCGGCGGCGATGAAATCCGCAAGCTCGCGCAGCTTTCCGCTGCCGATATAGGTGGCGTTTTCCGGATGATCCTTATACTGCACCAGC
>USHI01000179.1 GCA_900554405.1 uncultured Eubacteriales bacterium
GAACATTCCGCAGGCGGGATAGCGCCCCGCCGGCGCAAGGAAGCGTGAAAGAAAGGAACCCATTGCCGTTATTCTCCGTCCGCGGAGCTTTCGCGGATGTTAATGCGGATTCCGTTCACCTCAACATCGCTGTCTGCGCGGATAAGTATGTATTTCGTGCCGTCAATGACACGCGTTTGTACCATGTCGGAATTTTCGGCGCCGACCTTTACCGTCACCTCCGGGGTTTTGATATCGAGCCGCTTTGTGTTTATGACCGTTTCGGGGGCAATGGCGGCGTTTTTGCCGATCTTTTCACACGCCTTTTCGGTAAAATCGTTTACCGTCGCTTCGTCGATCCCGCCGAACCGGAGCAGCGAACCGAGATCCTGCGGGGTAAGCAGCAACGGCTCATCCTCGCGGCTTGCCTTGTGGTCGGCGTTCATCTCCGCGACCTGACCCTGTATCGCCTGGATAAGCTCCAGACTGCATTCCTCCGCGACCGTTTCCACAAGTATATCGGTTATGCTTTCGCTCTGCTCGGCGGCGGATGCGGGCAGCTCCGTGCCGAAAAGCAGTGCGGCGGCAGCGGTATTGTCCGCAGCTATATCGCGCGTGTAAAACAGCGCGGAATATATGTCGGCGCCGCCGTTTTCAAAGGAGGGGAACATAAATCCGATTTCCGGGGCGCAGATAACGCAGTCGCCCGTGAGGTTTCTCAGGCGGTTTTCGCTCAGGCTGTAAGAAAGTGCCGGCTTCGGGTTTTTTATCCCGCAGATGCAGCCCACAACATAGGTGAACATTTCGGAGGAATCCTCGCCGGAATCGTTCTTTTTGAAGATATCATATTTATCGCAGGCAAGCAGGATCATATAGCTGCCTTCGCGTTCGAGCGCGGCGGCGGTTTTTTCAAAAAGCGATTTTACCGCCGCATCGTCGGAAAGTGCGCTTTCGCGCAGGGCGGTAAGCAGCTTGTGCTCCTCCGAAACGCCGACAAGAGATGTCGGAAAGGAGGCGTTGAGTATATTGCGCCCCGGCGCGCCGGTGAATACCTTTCGCAGCTTGAGCAGCAGCTCTTCGGATTCGTTGTCCGATATCATGCCGAGCATGGTATCGAATTCCGAAATTATCTTTTTGTTTTCGTTCACATAACAGCCGCGCACCCTGCCGATGGCATTTTTGCCCGGGCGGAAGCGGCGGCGTATGGCGGCTATATCCTTTTCGTTCATTTCCGTTTCTCCGTGATTATTTGCGCAAATTCGGAGAGCCGGACATTGCCCCGGCTCTCCGCTGCCTATTAAATATAATATTTTCCGCCCGCCGTGTCAAGCCCTTTCATGTGAATATATGGGCGATGAGGTTTATGGCGGCGCATATGACAGCCCCGAACAGCACCGGGAGAATAAAGGATACGGCAGTCCATTTAAGCGAACCGGTCTCCTTTTTTATCGTAAGGAGCGTTGTCATGCACGGGGAATGGAAAAGTATAAAAATAAGAACGCAGACCGCGGTCGTCATATTCCAGCCGTTTGCGGTGAAAAGCTCGCGCAGGGCGGGCGCAGAAAGCTCCGCTTGCGGTGTGCCGAGCGAGGAATAAGCCATTATCATTATCGGAACTACGGTCTCGTTGGCGGTAATCCCCAGGATAAACGCCGCGACTATCACCCCGTCCAGCCCGAAAACGGCGGCGACCGGGTCGAGCGCGGAGGTGACGGTGTGCAGAATGCTCTCGCCGCCCACGCGGATATTTGCCATCAGCCAGACCGCAAGCCCGGCCGGTGCGGCGGAGGCGACAGCCCTGCCCAGCACAAACACCGTTCTGTCTGTAACGGAGCGCCCGAGTGTTTTCAGTATCTGCGGCCGGCGGAACGGCGGGAGCTCCAGGGCATATTCCGATTTTGCGCCCCTAAGCAGGGTCGCGGAGCACAGCTTTGTTGCCGCAAGCGTACCCGCAACGGAGATGACGATAAGCAATGTCAGTAAAGCAGGCTGAATAAAAGCCGCCCCGGCGGGGAAAAATGCGGTTATAATGGCGATCATGGCAGGAAATCTCCCGTTGCACGGAACAAACGAGTTCGTGATGACGGCGATAAGCCGTTCGCGCTCGGAATCTATGATCCGCGCACCTGTAACTCCCACTGCATTGCAGCCGAAGCCCATGCACATTGTCAGCGATTGCTTCCCGCAGGAGCCGCATCGACCGAACGGGCGGTCGAGGTTGAAGGCGACGCGCGGAAGATACCCGAGATCCTCCGCGATGGTGAACAGCGGGAAGAATATGAGCATCGGCGGCAGCATGACCGAAACCACCGTCGTGACCATTCCGTATATCCCGTCCATGAGCAGAGAAACAATGTGCTCCTCCGCCCCGGCGGAAAGCAGCATTCCGGTGATAAAACCGCCGAGCCGCGAGAAAATATCGGCAAGCAGCGCGGAAGGGTAGTTTGCGCCCCGCACGGTGAGCCAGAATATCCCTGCAAGCAGCAGCGCCATTGTCGGGAAGGCGGGATATTTGCCGG
>USHI01000180.1 GCA_900554405.1 uncultured Eubacteriales bacterium
AGGTGTCGCAAAGCTCGCCGGAATGCGCGGAGAAGTATTCGATAAGCGCATTGCGGTAATCCGGGCGGCATTCCGGGCAGCCGATGGAATTTATATGCAGCTTTATGCCGGAAAGCCCGAACCGGCGGAAAATATCCCGCGCAAGCAGTATGACCTCCGCATCCGCTTCCGGCAGGGTACTGCCGTAAAGCTCGGTACCGAACTGGGTGAATTCACGGCTCCTGCCCGAAGCTGCCGGTATAATAAAGCTTCAGCGGCATCGCGCCGGCATAAAGCCCGTTTTCGATAACGGCGCGGGCGACACCGGCAGTGCCCTCCGGCCGCAGCGATATATTGCTGCCGTCCTTATCGTCAAAGGAATACATTTCCTTGCTGACAACGTCCGTCGTATCGCCGACACCGCGGCAGAAAAGGTCGGTAAGCTCGATCGTCGGCGTGCGGATCTCGGAAAAACCGCTCAGACGCGCCGTTTCGGCAAGCACCTTTTCTATATATTGCCATACCTCCGATTCACCGGGGAGTATGTCCATTGTTCCTTTGAGTTTTTGCAGTCTGTTCATATCATAAAACGCCTTCGCTTGATTTCATGTTGTCGCGCCAGTCGAGATCGCCCCTGTCGAGTGCGAGTATAAGCGCTTCCGCCGTGGCGATATTTGTCGCAACGGGGACAGTGTATTTATCGCACAGGCGGACAAGCCCGGGTTCGGTCTCGGCGTATTCGAGATCGTTGTCGGTATCCCGCAGGAGTATCAGAAGATCCACCTCGCCGTATATTACCTTGGAGGCTATCTGTTCGCTCCCTCCGCGCGCGCCGGGGAGCAGCTTTTCTATATGCAGGCCCGTGGCTTCGGAAATATATTTGCAGGTAATGGCTGTCGCGCACAGGCGGTGGCGCGAAAGAATTCCGCAGTACGCAATGCAAAACTCGGTCACAAGCTCTTTTTTCTTATCATTGGCGATGATTGCTATGTTCATGTTTCCCTCCGTACGGATTTGTATATTTCGACTGCATCGCAGCGGCGCTTCGGCTTGGAAACGCCGTCGAACAGCCTGACTCTTCCGCCGTCCAGCCGAACGGCAATGTTAAGAAATGCGATTTCGCTCCCGCTCGCTTTGCGGCGCTTATCCCCCGTGAAGGCAAGGTAAGCCGATTCCTGGCTTGCGGGCAGGCGCTCATCAAACGGGACAACGCCGGCAAGCCGCACCGAGGAGCGTTCTATGATATCCGGAATGGACGGCAGCTCCCCCGCCGCGGCGAATTTTTCGCGGTAGCCGTTCAGGACAAGCGCCGCGCTTTTCAGCCCGAGCGCGTAAAGCCGCGCAGCCGTTTTTTCCGCCGCGCGGACGGATGTGGACTGATGCAGCGTAACGATGAGCGCTTCATCCGCGGCAGCGGCAAAGGCGGTGTAATAATCCGTCGCTTCCGCGCAGGAATCGATGATGATATAATCGAAATCGCCGCGCAGCCCGTCCACCATTGCGGCATATGCCGCTTTATCGGTGCAGCGGGCGCGGTAGTTCATCGGCGCGGGGATAAACGACAGCCCCGGGCAGGACGGGATATCCGTCATTGCGGCGCGTTCCGAGCATTCGCCCGAAAGCACGTCGCTGCAATCGAAAAGCGTTTCGCTTTCCACGCCGAGCACCATATCCATGCAGCGCATACCGAAATCCCCGTCGATAACGAGCACCGTACGGCCGAGCGCGCAAAGCGAAGCGGCGACATTCGCGGCGACGGTCGTCTTTCCCACGCCGCCCTTGAAGCCGGTAACGAATATTACTCTTGCCGTAGCGCACCCACCCCCGGAAATACAAATATACACGATACAATATACCACCGCGGAGCTTTTATGTCAAGATTTTTCGCGGCACGGGCAGCCTTTATTTGCTCTTTTGCGAATCCCCCGCGCGGCGGCGGCATAAACATTTTTCGGGGGGAGTACATTCTATGTATTACAGTGATATATTCGAGCGCTCCGTGGCGGTGGGCGAATACATTGCCGCAACGGGCGCAACGGTGCGGCAGGCGGCGAAAAGGTTCGGTGTCGGAAAAAGCACCGTGCACAAGGATGTTACATCGCGGCTTGCCGCCGCCGATCCGGCGCTTTTCCGCGCCGTGGCGGAGGTTCTGGAATCCAACCGCGCCCAGCGGCACCTGCGCGGCGGCATGGCGACAAAAATGCGCTACGGGAAAGAAAAAGTTGACAATTCCCGCCGCCTGTTGTAGAATAACCATATATAAAAGGCGTTTGCCGCAAAAAAGCAAGCAACGGAAGGAAGCATAATATGTGCGCAAAAAGGATACTCACCGTCGGCAGCACAAACATTGATTTTGTGCTCACTACTCCTTATCTTCCCGCCCCGGGCGAAACATTACGCTCCGGCGGGGAATATTCCTTCATGCCGGGCGGCAAGGGCGCAAACGCCGCGGCGGCT
>USHI01000181.1 GCA_900554405.1 uncultured Eubacteriales bacterium
ACGGCGATACGGTTCAGCTGCTCCTGAATGGCCCTTACATCGCTGCCCGAATCACCCGCCGATAAAGGCGCGCCGGGGTAGGAGCCTGTCGCGGCGCGGACATTGTTTGTCTGTTCGAGCATTATTTCGCCGTAATAAAAGGCAAGTATATCGAAATACCCCATGCCGTTTTCGGCAAGCGAAACGGTGCCCCACTGCGACATACCGGAGCAGGTCGTTGTTACCCCGTTGCAGTATGCGGCATAAAGCGGGTCGACACGGTTCGGCCGGACAATGTATTTGTTGAACCAGGAATCGACTATGCTGTCGGTTTCGTTATAGGTGTTCCGCCCGTATACGAACGCCTGGTCAAAGGCCGTGCTTGATGTGATATCGAAGGAATACCCGCGGCTGCGGTACCATTCGGTGTATATCCGGTTGAGCGTGAGCGATATCTGCGCCGTTATGTTTGCTTTCAGAGATTCTGCGGGCCATGTCGGATAAATCTGCTCGCGACGTTTTTGATATAATCTATAAAGGAAACGGAGACATCGTCCGCCTCCTCATCCGGCGCGCCGAGATGGACAATTACGGTTTCCGGGATATAAACGCCCGAAAGTATGTTCACTGCGGGCTTTTCGCCGCTTTTCGGTTCGGTCGGCGGGGCGGTGCCGGAACCGTCCAGCGAATGCTCCGGTATGTTTATTTCTATTACAGAGGCACTTTCCGGCGAAGAATTGCCCGCCGGCAGCGGTATCATCTCGAGCGGGAGCCGCGAAACGGTGTTCTCGAATATCTGTATACCCTTTACACGCATACGGTAATATCCGGTGGCGCGGATCTCGGCGGTGAACACCGAATAAGGCCGGCGCCTTTCCTCGCTGTCGAGCGAATACTCACGCGGCGGGGATTCAAGCGTTGCCGTGCCGCACATGCCGCTTTCGCCGACATTGCTTTCGTAAACGGTCTCGCCCGAGGCGTTTGTCAGCGTTATAACTCCGGAATTGACCGGCAATGCGTTTGTTGCCGTGCGGACGGAAAATACAAGCTTTCCGGTTGGCATTATCATCATCCTTTCCGCTTTTCAGTATATCCCGTTTTGGCAAAAAGGGTGATAAAACGGTTTTTTGTATGCGGCGGCTATTGCAAAATACGGCTTGGCGTGGTACAATCTTTCCGACAAAAAACGGTGGGTGCGGATAATGACAAAAAAGCGCGCTTTTGTACTGCTCACGCTCATGAATTTCATAATATACGGAATGAACGGGATATACTATTCCTTCATCCAGCAGTATATCGGCGTTTATCAGCCGCCTGTCGCGGCAGGGTATCTGCTTGCGCTCGGCCCTGCGGTCACGATGATATCGCCCTTCTTCTGGGGTATCCGTGCCGACAAGGCCAAGTATAAAAACACGATACTGCTTATCAACCTTATCGGCGGCGCGGCAAGCCTTTCGGTGCTTCCGCTGTTTCCGGAAAGCTTTCCTTACCTTTTTGTCGTCCTTGTCACGCTCATGTTCTTTATCGCTCCGTTTGCAACAATGGCGGATGCGATAACGCTGGATATCGCCTCGGACATGGGGCTGACATTCGGTATGATGCGCTGTGTCGGAACGCTTGCATTCGGCGTGATGACGCTGCTCGTTTCGGCGCTTTACGAACGCAGCAGGGCGTGGTTCTTCATCGTTTACGGCATTCTCGCCGTCATGGGCGTTATCGTTTTGCTGATCTGCCCGAAGGCAAAGGGCAAAGCCGATTCGAAAAAGCGGCTGGATATCCGGCCGATCTTCCGCGACCGCACCCTGATGTCCTATACGGCGCTCATATGTATGTCGCAGTTTCTGTGGCAGTTTTATCTCAACCTTTATCCCGGCTATGTCACGGGGGAGCTCGGTATGTCCGGGCGCGCGTGGGGGTGGAACATACTTCTCTCCGTCGCGGGGGAAATCCCCTTCTTCCTGCTCTGCAAGGCGATATTCCGCCGCAGGCGCGGGCGGCAGGCGGCGGTGTTTGCCGCGCTTATGCTTACCTGCGCAAGGTATCTTGTGTTTGCGTTTGCAAGCTCTGGGTGGGTGATCCACCTCAATGCCCTTCTTACGGGCTTTTCGCCCGTTGTGCTGCTTTATTGCGCAACGCTTTATGTCGTGGATAATCTCCCTCCGGAGCTTCACGCCACGGCGATAAATATCCCGACAGCGCTTTCCTTCGGCGGCGCGCGAATGGCGGCAAGTGTGCTCAGCGGGTATGCCGCAGTGGGCTTGGGCGCACAGAAAACACTGCTTTACTGCTTTTTCTTCGCAGCCGCTTCCATGATCGCGTACTATGCCGTCGGATTTGTTCGTGCTGCTTGCGGGCGCTTCCGCAAATAAGCCTCATGTCGAAAAGCTTTGCGGTTTGTAACCGCAAAAAAGTCAGACCACGCGGGAGATGCGCATCCGCATTACGGGCGGGAATTG
>USHI01000182.1 GCA_900554405.1 uncultured Eubacteriales bacterium
CCGGGCGGTGCGGAGTGAATATCAGACTTTTTCGGGCTTTTTGTTATCGAATCCGTGGATCCAATCCGAGAAGTGATAATAAAACAGGTATATCACCGAGCTTATGCCCCAGGTGATCGGATATGCCCAGTATATCAGCTCGATATTGCGGAAATAATTCGTGACGATCGTGATATAGATTATCCGGAACACGCACCAGACGGAAAACATTATAAACATCGGCACAAACGCCTTGCCGGCGCCGCGGCAGACCGCCGCAACCGCGTGCGAAAAGGCGAGCAGGCAGAAGAACAGCGCTTCTATACGCATCTGCTTTGCTCCGAGGGCGATAACGGCGGGATCATCCGAAAACAGCCCGATAAGCTGCGGCGCGAGCAGAAAAACGGTAACACCGATCAGCTCGCTCATCACAACGGAGGTGGTTATCCCGAACCGCGAACCCCTTTTTGCGCGTTCGTACTGCTTTGCGCCGAGGTTCTGCCCGGTGAAGGTGGATATTGCAAGCGTGAAGCTGTTTATCGGCAGGAAGGCAAAGCCCTCGAGCTTTGCATAACAGCCGTATGCGGCTGTCGCGAGCTTGCCGAAGGAGTTTATGTTCGATTGCACTATAACGTTTGCAAGCCCGATGACCGAGCCCTGTATGCCGGAGGGGATCCCGTAGCGCAGGATAAGCGAAAGCATATCCCGATGGAAGCGCAGCTTGCGCAGGCGCAGCCGGTACGGCGCCTTTTTTCCGAGCAGATATGCAAGGCAGAGCGTGACGGAGCCGAGCTGCGATATAACGGTGGCAAGAGCCGCCGACCATACGCCGAACCCGCACACGCCGACAAATACGATATCCAGAACTATATTTACAATGGAAGATATCACAAGGTAAATGAGCGGACGGCGGCTGTCGCCCACCGCATTGAGCGCGCCGGTACAGATATTGTATATTACCACAAAAACCGAGCCGCAGAAGTATACCGAAAAATATTCCGATGCTTCCGGAAGTACATCCGGGTCGGTCTTCATCAGCCGCAGCAGCGGCGTGGAAAGCGAAAGCCCGGCGATACTTACGGCAGCGCCCGCAACAATGGCAAAAAGCACCGCGGTATGTAGCGCACGGTCGACCTTTTCGTTATCGCCCGCGCCGAAAAACCGGGAAATGACTATTCCGGCGCCGCTTGCCGTGCCGGTAAAGAAGCTGATTATGAGAAAAATGAGCGGGCCGGAGGAGCTTACCGCGGCAAGGGAGTCCGTCCCGAGATATTTGCCGACTATAAGCGCATCGGCGGTGCTGTAAAGCTGTTGGAATATGTGGCTGAAAAGTATGGGCATGGCGAAGGCGGTGATAAGCTTTTTCGGGTCGCCCACCGTCATGTCCTTTGTGCGGTTCAAGATAAATTCGCCTCGTTTCGCGTTGTCTTTTGCTTATTCCCGGCCCCCGGGGTATATCTTATTCATGCGGTCGAGCGCGCAGGCAAGCAGCGCCGCGTGGTCGCCCGCAAGCGGGTTTTCGCCCTCCGGCAGGTATGTCGGGTCGGCAAAAATACCGTTTTCGTCATAAATCCGTTTTACATAAAAGCAGTGCTTTTCGGTAGCACCGGAAAGCGTTATTTTTATACGTTCGTCACGTTCGGAGGCGGTGAAGCCGAACCATTCGGCATCGCGCGCATCATCCCCCGCAGCGGCAAGCGCGGGATCGCCCGCCGGCTTTGCCGCAAACGGCACCGTGATTATACGGGTGCGCGGATCGCGCCCCGGTGCGGAAGCGACCGGCAGCTCGACCATATCCCGCGCGGAAAGCGAGGTTTCCTCGTAAAGCTCGCGCAGCGCGGCGGTCCGGCAATCCTCGTCCGGCTCCACAAATCCGCCCGGAAAGGCGAGCTTGCCGATATCGGGGTGGTTCCCGCGGCGTATAAGCAGCACCCGCGCGCCGTCCAGCAGTATTATATCCACCGTGACGGACGGGCGCTCGAATTTCGTAACATCGTAGGCGTCAAGAAATTCCGCCTCCGTAAGCCCTTCGGCGTTTCTCGGTTCTTCCATTGCTTATACCTCCCCTTGCTTACAGCGGTTTTTTCATTATCTTTCCGTTTGCGCGCGGGTACTCCTGCGGTGTCGGTGAAAGCTTTTCGATCACCACAAGCGTGTGTATGTACCCGTAATCGGGTATTTCGTATTCGGTCACGCGGGTATTCCCGCCGCCGAGCAGCTTTATCGCGTTTTCCGCCTCCGCCGCCTCCGCGCTGCCTCTTTCGCCCTTCATGGCGATAAAATGTCCGCCGACCTTCACAAACGGCAGTGCCCATTCGCAAAGCACGTTCAGCCGCGCGACCCCGCGTGATATGACTGTATCAAAGGAATCGCGGTACTGCTTCAGAAGCGAAAGCTCCTCTGCCCTGCCGGGAAGTATATCCAGATTGCGGCAGG
>USHI01000183.1 GCA_900554405.1 uncultured Eubacteriales bacterium
CTTGCCTCGCCGTAGCTCTGTGCTCCGTTCAGGTTGCTCCACTTTGCGGTGAAGCTCACGTTCACGAGCGTGTCGACGGAAAGATCGAGCTCGCTTATATCGTCGATCCGGTACTGAACTCCGGATTCCGAAACAAACATCACATCCGAAAGGGTATAGGGTTTGGCTTCGTTGTCCGGCGAAAAGGAAAGATGATTTTCCAGACCCTTGTAGACGGTATAGACCTCGTCGCCCGCGGCAAGCGAAGCCGGTGTATAGGAGTATACGTTTCCGTCCGGCTTGATGTACTTCCAATCGCATTCTACGGGGGCGACCTCCGTGCGTTCGTTGCCGGTGGATACCGTCAGAACCGGCAGAAACTGCGAGGAATAGAGGTATTCGAACTCGCTTCTCAAAAGCAGCTGCTTTGCCTGATCGGTATCGAGCACATAAAGCTTGCTTTTGCCGTCCGTTTCCGGGCCGACAAGCAGACATCCGGAAAGGTTGAGCGAGGGATACAGGCGGTATGTGATGGGCTTGTCGCCTCGGTCGTAGATTATCTCGACAGCCTGCTCGCCCGAAACGTCGCGCATGGCGGTGCTTATGGACTGCGCATCAAGCGACAGCGAAACAAAGAAATCGACATCGCTGCGCGATTCAAGCACGCTTTCGCCGCTCGGCGTGACAAGTGTGACACCCCTGACCGAGCTCAGCGATATGGATTGCGAGGAATAGGATATCCAGAAATAAACGATAAAAGCGAGCGGTATACAAAGTATTACCGCAAGGATACCCCCGCCTTTTGCAGCCTTTCCGCGTGACATTTCCCAAAACCTCCGATACCTTTTCTGCCTCTTTTTATTCTATATCAAACAAGACCGATATGTCAATATCTTTTTCGGGAATATAAATGTTTATTTCGCCGCCTTCGCGGGGAAAATAACCAATAAAACAACAAAAAAGGGAAGTGGCATAAACGGACATTTCAGGGCTCGATATGCTGCGTTCGCAGTTATTGAACGCTTTTTCGGATTGCGATGATTTTTGTGTGCGCGAATGGAGCGCAGGCAGGGGGACACGCATATTTGTCGCTTATATAAAAGGAATAAGCTCGCGCGATATCATTTCGCGCCATGTGATCGCGCCGCTGGGCGCCGTTTCGGATGATTTTGCCGGGGATCTTGCATCTGTCGTCACGACATCAGGCGTTTCCGGCACGGCATCCGTGCAGTCGCTTGCCGCCGCCGTGGCAAAGGGTGATACGGCTGTCGCCGCGGAGAATGCCAACGGCTTTTTCTGCTGCCTCGCCGCGACACAGTCCTCGCCCTCGCGCGGGATCACCGAGCCTTCGAGCGATGTTACGGTGCGCGGGCCGAAGGCGGGCTTCAACGAGGATGCCGAAACAAGCATGGCGCTCCTGCGGAGGTATATCCGTACACCCGCGCTTAAATTCCGGCGCTTTACGGTGGGCAGCGTTTCGCAGACGAATGTCATGATGGCTTATTGCTCCGACCGGGCGCCGGAAAAGCTTGTTTGCGATATCGCGCGGCGGATATCCGCGATAAAAGCAAGCGTTATCACGGACAGCGCCAATATAGCAATGCTGCTTGAAGGGGATAAAAACCCGGTTCTTCCGTCCTGCGGGAGCAGCGAAAAGGTGGATAAGGTCGCTTCGAAGCTCATGTCCGGGCGCGTGGCGATAATCGTGGACGGCAGCCCCTTTGTGCTCACGCTGCCGTTCCTGTTTGCGGAAAGCATACAGGCATCCGACGATTATCTCCACACCCCGTATTATGCGACGTTTATCCGTATATTGCGCCTGTTTGCCTTCTTTGCCTCCGTTTTTGCGCCGGCGGTGCTCTGCGCTGCGGTGGAATACGACCGCGGTGCCATTCCGGAGGCACTGTACGGGATAATCGATGAATCGCGCAGGGATATAAAGCTTCCGTTCTTCTGGGAGCTTATCGCGGTGCTTCTGCTGTTCGAGCTCCTGCGCGAGGTCGGTGTGCGTATGCCGCGCACGGTGGGCGATGCCGTCGGGATAGTGGGTTCCATCATTCTCGGCAACACTGCGGTGGATGCCGGGATCGTCAGCTCGGTTGGCGTTATAACCGTTGCGTTTGCCGCGGTCTGCGCCTTTATAACGCCGGCATTCATGTATATTATCGTGCTTGCACGCATCGGTGCGATGGTGCTTGCGGCGGTCTTCGGTGTTTTCGGGATCGGGCTTGCGGCGGTGCTGCTTTTTATTCTGCTTGCCGCGAAAAAAAGCTTCGATGCGCCTTTTCTGCTCCCGCTTTCGCCGTTCGATAAAAAGGGTATGTACGATTTTGTTTTTGCCTGGCCGAAAAAGTCGCTCGGCAGAAAGGAAAATGTCGGGGGTAAATAAATGCAGTTTGTCTATGCTCTTGTGCCGGTATC
>USHI01000184.1 GCA_900554405.1 uncultured Eubacteriales bacterium
TGCTTGTCGGTATTTCCTCCGGCGCCGCGGTGTGGGCTGCCGTGCAGCTTGCCAAGCGGGAGGAAAACAGGGGCAAGACGATCGTCGTATTGCTGCCCGACACAGGCGACCGTTATCTTTCCACCCCGATGTTTGCCGAATAAAACGTGCAAAACGCCGTTTTTTGCGCCTTTTGCACGCCGGCGCTTTGGCATATCCGCCGAAATCGCACGCGGCGCGGGGATTTACGGTTGACAAGCCGCAAAAAGGGTAGTATCATGCAAGTGAAAACACAGCACTTATTTCGGAAGGGAGAACCGGCAATGCGTTATAACGGAACACGAATGCTCAACTGCATGTATATGGACATGGCAATGCCTATGCCCACGGTTCCGTGCGCCCATTTGCTGCCTTTCCGGGATGACCGGGTGCGAATGTGTTTCTGATCGACGGCTGAACGCCGGCGTATTATAATGCATTTCAAGCGGGGAGCTTTCGGGCTCCCCGCTTTTTGTTTTTGCCAAAGGAGGAATTGATTTGATAGAGCTTACACACGTTTCCAAGGATTTCGGCAGGGGCGGCAGGCAGGTGCACGCGGTGCGCGATGTCACGCTTTCGGTCGAAAAGGGCGAGATATTCGGGATCATCGGGTTTTCCGGTGCGGGGAAATCCACGCTCGTGCGCTGTATAAACCTTTTGGAGCGCCCTACCGCGGGCAGAGTTACGGTGGACGGCAGAGAGCTGACCGCACTGAACGCGCGCGAGCTGCGCGGTGCCCGCAAAAAGATCGGAATGATATTCCAGCACTTCAACCTGATGCCCTCGCGCACCGTCGCGGGGAACGTGGCGTTCCCGCTTTACGGCAGCGGGCTGAGCAAAAAGGAGATCGTGCAGAGGGTATCCGAGCTGCTCTCGCTGGTGGGCATTTCGGATAAGGCGGATGCCTACCCCGGCACTCTTTCCGGCGGGCAGAAGCAGCGCGTGGCTATCGCGCGGGCGCTTGCAAATAAGCCGAGCGTGCTTCTGTGCGACGAGGCGACCTCCGCTTTGGATCCGCAGACGACAAGATCCATTTTGCGGCTTCTGAAGGATCTGAACAAAACGCTGGGGATCACGATCGTGCTTATCACGCACGAAATGGCTGTCGTGCGGGAAATATGCGACCGTGTCGCCGTGATGGAGCAGGGGAGCATTGCCGAGCAGGGCGAGGTTTTCGATGTATTTGCCGCCCCGCAGCGGGAGATAACGAAAAGCTTTGTCCGCACGACCTCCAATCTGCAAAAGATCGAAGAGCTTGTCGCCGAGGATTCACCCGTGGCGCGGCTGAGCCCGGGCGAGCTGCTGATAAGGCTTTCTTACCTGCGCAGGAACGTTTCCGAACCGCTTATTTCCACCGTTTCGCAGCGGTTCGGGGTGACACTGAACATAATCTTCGCGGATATAAGCATCGTGCAGGGCGCGCCTATCGGCGGCACCGTTGCGATAATCGGCGGGGCACGCGGGGATATAACGAAAGCGGTGGAATATCTGACTGAGAAAAACGTTTATGTGGAGGTGTTAAGGGATGCAGGAGCTGCTGAATGAACTGTTTCCGAATGTAATGTCGCGGCTGCCGGATTTTTATGCGGCGATAAAGGATACGCTCATAATGGTCGCATGGTCGGGCGCGGTGTCCTTTGTTCTGGGGCTGATGCTCGGGGTGCTGCTCACCGTGACAAAGCCGGGCGGCATCTGCGGGAATAAGGCGGTATACCATATCGCGGACAAGCTGATAAGCCTGTTCCGTTCCATACCCTTTATTATCCTGCTGACATGGGTCATGCCGATATCCCGCGCGATAATGGGAACGGCGATCTATGTGCGCGGGGCGATAGTTCCGCTCGTGTTCGGCTGTGTGCCGTTTTTTGCGCGGCAGGTGCAAAGCGCGCTTGCGGAGCTGGATGAAGGGCTTGTCGAAGCGGCGCTTTCCATGGGGTCGAGCCGGGTTGGCATAATATTCCGCGTTTATCTGAAAGAAAGCATAGCGCCGATCGCCCGCGGAACGACAATAACGGCGATAAGCCTGCTTAACCTTACCGCGATGGCGGGGGTCGTGGGCGCCGGCGGGCTGGGCGATTTCGCCGTGCGTTACGGGCACGACCGCAATATGGCGGATGTCACCGATGCGACGGTGGCTGTGCTCGTGGCGATAGTCTGCATTATCGAATTTATCGGCGGGCGCGTCGTAAAGAAAAATACTCACTGAAAACAACAAAAAACGATTACCGGAGGTAACGAAAAATGAAATTCAAAAGGATATTTGCATTGATACTTTCCGCTTTGCTGGCGGCTGTGTCGC
>USHI01000185.1 GCA_900554405.1 uncultured Eubacteriales bacterium
GCACCTTTCCGTAAACGGCGGCGCGCATACTGACAAGTATCCCCTTGGAGGCCTTTGCCACAAGCAGCCGCCTGCACATTACACAGGCAGCCGATACCACGCCGAGCAGCGCCATCGCTACGACTATCCATATATAGCCGCCTTTATCCTGCGGAGCGGGAGAAGCCGTGAGGTAATCGTTCACGGCTGCCTTGTTGAGTATCGGCAAAACAACGCTTATCGCCGAAACGGCAATAAGGAACACCCCCGCGAGCGAAAGCGTTTTCATATGCGGTTTAAGGAAGGGCAGCAGCCGCGCGAAAAGCTTTGCTTTACCGGTGCAGCGGGAGCAGGTGGTGCGGCCCTTTTCGTACGGGCGCCCGCATATCGGGCAGCAGGGCACGACAGGGTAGGGGATATTTTCATCGTTGCGGGCGGCTTCCAGCTTGCGCGCGGCGGCGCGGAAGTATTCCGCGCGGCTCATATCGGCGCGGCAAAGCTCGGTTTCGCCGTTTTCGTCGCTCGCTTCGATGGAAACGCAGCCCCAGTTGCGGACAAAACGTATTTCGCCGGAGCGCGAAAGATCGAATGCTTTCACTTCGCTTCCATCCCCGCCGCAGATATAAACGGTTTTGCCGCTCACGGCAAGGGCGCCGTTCACGCGCGAATTATCCCACCCGAGGTTAAACAGGAGAATATACGGTTTTTCGTCCCCGCTCGCCGCGGTAACGGCTGCGCGTGCCGCCGCAAACGGGGCGTTTATATCGGTTTCTTTCCTTAATATCATAAGTACAGCTCTATACGCTTATAGCTCTTTCTGTCCAGCTTGGCGACATCCTCTATATGGTAGCGGTTCCCGTCCACATCGGTTATCACGAGCCTTCCGCCGCCGACACGCGCGATATTGCGGTAGGTATCGCGCATCGAGAATTCGCAGTCTCCGCGGTCGGTTTCGACCTTCCAGTAGGAATACCCGAGCTTTTCTTTAAGCGAATTTATCTTTGTTATCGTGGGGCAGAGATATTTACGTTCCAGCTCGGCAAGAATGATCTCCTTTGCCTCGTCGGAAAATTCATCCAGGCTGCGGATCATGCCGTATTCCCTGCCGTCCTTATCCAGCACCGAAATATATTCGGAGGGGGTTTCAAACGGGAAGCAGCGGTGGAAATACACCCTCCCCAGATCCTGCTTCACCGGTGTCCGGTCGTCGCTTTCGAGCAGATCGTCCCGCACGGGCGGGATCGTCGCTTCCATTGCGGCAAAGCCGTTTTTCGTTCTGTAAAATCTTGCATTTTCGGGCGTGAGCCATTGCATCTTCGCAAGATCGAGAAAGCTTTCGTTCATTTGTTCGACTCCTTTCGGCTATTCGCCTATGCCGACAGTCTTCAATGCCTCCGCCTGCAGCTTATACAGCTTGTAATAAACGCCCTTTTGCCGGAGCAGCTCCACGGCGGTACCGCTTTCGGCGACCTTGCCGTTTTCCAGTGCGATAAGGTTATCCGCATTACGCAGCGTGGAAAGCCGGTGGGCGATGATTATCGTCGTGCGGTCCTTCGTGAGCATATCGAGCGCTTCCTGAATGCTGCGTTCCGTCTGCGTATCCATGGCGGCGGTAGCCTCGTCCAGGATCATCACGCTGGGCTTATGGATGATGGTGCGGGCAAAGCTGAGCAGCTGCCGCTGTCCGGCGGAGAAGTTGTTGCCGCGCTCACGCACCTCTTCGTCCAGCCCGTGGTCCAGCTTGTTGATGAACTTGTCGGCGTTGACGTAGCGGCAGACCTCCATGATCTCGCTGTCGGGGATGCCCTCTTCCCGCAGAACGATGTTAGAACGGATGGTGCCCGAGAACAGGAACACATCCTGCAGCATCTGGCCGAAGTGCCTGCGCAGGGAGGAGATCTTGATTTTGCGGATGTCGATGCCGTCGATCAGGATCTGGCCCTTCTGGAACTCGTAGTTCCGGCAGATCAGGGAAAGAATCGTCGATTTTCCGGAACCGGTGGAACCCACAAATGCGATTGTCTCTTTCGGGTTGACGTGGAACGAAACGCCTTTTAACACCCACTCGTCCGGGATATAGGAAAACCATACGTCGCGGAACTCAATTTCGCCCCTGATGTCGGTAAGCTCGATCGCATCCGGCGCATCCTGCATTTTTGGCTCGAGATCCAGAATCGAGAATACTTTCTCGGCGGATGCAAATGCGGACTGCAGCCAGTTGAACTGCTCCGCCAGGTTCTGGATCGGGTTGAAGAATTTTGAAATATACATGTAAAAGCTGACGAT
>USHI01000186.1 GCA_900554405.1 uncultured Eubacteriales bacterium
ACCGCCTTTTTGCGGCGAAAAAGGTCGGGTAAACCCGATTTTGCGGGGTATCTTTTCAACTTTTACATAACTTTTGCTATTTATTCTGCGCGTGTATGTAATTATGTCAACCGCGCTTTTACAGGGGGAAATTCATATGATAAGTATAAAAAGGCTGCTTCGGAGCACCGCCGCGGCGGTGCTGGCGGCGGCAATTCTGATGAGCCCGATATCCTGCCGCGCCAAGGATTCCGACGGCACCGCCGGAACGCTTGTAGCCGTTTACGAAGGGGCGAAATACGAGATCGCGCTTAACGGCGGCGAATATATCGGCGAAAACAGCGACCGCGAAACGGTTCTCACCGACCGCAGCTTCAATATCGGCGAAAACGGCGAGGGCTGGCTCAAAATAGGCGGCGAGGGCGATTATACCGCGAACATCACGCTCGATCTCGGGCGGGTCAAAAAAGGGCTGCGAGTTTTCTTTGCGCGGATGCTTAAAGACAGTGAGTACGGCTGCGATTTCGCGCGCGTTTCCTTTTATTGCTCCGAAAACGGCAGCGATTACGAATATATCGGCGTTGCCGAAACGGGAACGGATACATCGAGCGCGCGTGCGGCGGCGGTGTTCAGGATCGAATCCGCGCCGGTCGCGGCAAGGTATGTCCGCGCGGTGTTCGAATGCTCCGGCGGGGCTGCGCTTTATATAAACGAGCTCGGGGTCGCCGCGCGCGGGAGCGTTTTCTACTCCGCAGGCAGCCAAAGGGTTTCGGACGATCAGGGCGTTGTGTACCGCCTGGATAAAAACGGCTACACCGCAACGGCGGTCGGGCTGGAATCGCGCGGGGCTTCGTCCGCTGCCGGCACGGCAAAGCCGAGTGAAGCGAACTTCAACGCAAACGGCAAATATGTACTGGGGCAGGGCACGGATAACGAGGTGAACGTTATCGCCGACCTGATCGACGAAACGAACAAAAACCGCTCCGGCATACCGAACGGCATTACGAAAATAATGATACATAACACCGGCACGGTGGAGGAGGAAACCGATGCGCAGCGCTACAATTACCGTATGCACCACATGGACGATTCCGAAACGAGCTGGCATTATACGGTGGATAAAAGCGTGATATACCATTCGCTCGCGGATGATAATGTCGGCTGGCACGCGGGCAGCTCGATGAATTACAGCACCATCGGCGTGGAGATCTGCTCCAACGGCGCGCCGACGGACAAGCGCGGAAACCCGGTTTTTTCGGGCGCGGCGTATGAAAGCTGGCTGGAAACGCATTTCCGTCCCGCGATCCGCAACGCCGCCGTACTGACGGCGGAGCTGCTGATCCGTTACCGGCTTTCGGTTTCGGATGTCGTTCAGCATTACGACAGCACCGGCAAGGAATGCCCGCAGTGGATGCGCTACGACGGCAGAGGCTTTTCGGACAACGGGATACTTTGGGGCGAATTTATCGCGCTGGTAAAAAGTTATTACAAAGAGCTTTCGGACGGTATTCAGACCCCGGCGGCACCCGCGGACAATATCGTTCTGCCGGATTATATCGCCGATCGCAGCGGGCATATTTATACGCTTGTCGCGGTGGAGGAGGGCGCGTTCGACGTCTCCGGAACCTCCGCCGCCCCCAGCGTTTCCTATGGCGAGCATATAACCGAGACTGCCGCGCCGAAATCGGAGGACTCCGGCACGAAGGTTTCCTTCTGGGTGTGGGCGGCGCTTGTGATCATTGCCGCGCTCGCGCTTGCCGCCGTGGTAACGCTTTCGATGCGCAGCGCAGCCGAACGCCGCCGCAGAAAATACAGGCATTAAAACCGTATATAAGATAAAAGCAGCACTTCCGTTTTTCGGAAGCGCTGCTTTTTTTGCCGCGGAGGCAGGCGCAAGCGGCGCGGCTCAACCCTTCCCCGCAAGCGATTTCAGCTCCGCGATGGCATCGCCCAGCCCGCCGACACGGTCGATAATGCCGTATTCGACAGCCTCGCGCCCGTCGATAACGGTGCCGATATCGGCGGTCATGTCGTTTGTCGCGGACATAAGGCGGTTTATCGTTTCTGCCTGCGCATGGCTGTTGCGGACAATGAAATCCACAATGCGCTCCTGCATTTTCGCCATGTTCACAAATGTCTGCGGGACGCCGATAACAAGCCCGTTCAGCCGAACGGGGTGCAGGGTCATTGTTGCGCTCGGAACGATGTAGGAGCGCTTTGCCGCCACGGCAAGCGGCACGCCGATGGAATGCCCGCCGCCGAGCACAATGGAAACGGCGGG
>USHI01000187.1 GCA_900554405.1 uncultured Eubacteriales bacterium
TCCGCCCGCCGGCGGCTCCCATGCAGAGCTTTTGCCCTGCCGCCATATGCCCCTGCGCATGGCTTATTATACGTTTTGCCGCAGGAAAAATCCACCTACTCACGCGTGCGCGCCCACTACACGCAGGGGTGCGCGCGGTAGAGTCGAAAACTAGCGATTCTACCCACGGTAGAGTCGTTGCGCCGCAACCGATTTCGGGTTTTGTTGTTGACAATGCCGTGCCGGATGTGTTATAATGTCTGCGGAAGGAGGGCGGCACCTTGTCGGACCTGAAAAAAATCATTGCCAACAATATTTCCGAGCTGCGGCGTGCTTTTCCGCTTACCCAGGCGGAGCTTGCCGAAAAGCTGAACTATTCCGATAAAGCCGTTTCCAAATGGGAACGAGGCGAATCCATGCCGGATATCGAGGTTTTGAAGCAGATCGCCGATCTGTTCGGCGTGAGTGTCGATTACCTGCTGAGCGAAACGCACGATAAAAGCGAGCCGGACATACCGCGGCTCATGCGGCGCAACCGCCTGATAATCTCCGGGCTTTCCTGTATGCTCGTTCTTCTTGTGGCGACGGTCATTGTCGCCGCGCTGATGATCGCGACGGAAACAACACGCTACTGGCTGGCTTATGTATATGCTGTCCCTGTGTGCGCCGTTGTACTCATCGTTTTCAATTCCGTGTGGGGCAAAAGGGCGCTCAACTTCTTTCTTATCTCCGTGCTCGTGTGGGGGCTGCTTGCCGGGATATATCTCGGCATCGGCGATTACGACAAATGGCCGATATTCCTTATCGGCATCCCTGCACAGGTGATCATTGTGATGTGGTCGGGCATAAAACGCTTTCTCAAACGCTCTCCGCAGCATACGCGGCGTTGACAAGCGGCAAAATGCGATATATAATGTAATGCAGTGAATTTACCCGGAGGTGCGGCATGGAAGAAAGACGCAGCAAGATAAATTATTACCTTGATATTGCCCAGACGGTCACCGAACGCGGTACCTGCCTGCGGCGGCGGTTCGGCGCGATAATCGTCAAGGATGACGTTATCGTTTCCACCGGATACGCCGGTGCGCCGCGCGGCCGCAAAAACTGCTGCGATCTCGGCTTTTGCCTGCGCGAGCAGATGAACATCCCCCGCGGCGAAAGGTACGAGCTTTGCCGCAGTGTCCATGCGGAGGCAAACGCGATAATTTCCGCCGCGCGCGAGCGTATGCTCGCTGCCGACCTTTACATGGCGTGCATAGATTCCAAAACGAAAGCGCTTGTTCCCGGCACAACAAGCTGCCAGATGTGCAAGCGCATGATTATAAACGCCGGTATCGCGCGCGTTATCGTGCGCGACACGGCGGACGAATACACGGTTTACAACGTTGCAGACTGGGTCGAAAACGACGACAGCCTCGGCAGTATAGGGTATTGAAAATGAAAAAATTCGTTGCGCTGCTTCTTGCCTTTTCCGGCTTTCTGCTTTCCGCCTGCAACGGGGGCGAAAAGCCTGCCGAGATCTCCGAATACACGGCGGACGGGTTTGTGGACCCGAACACCGGCGTTGAATATGTTACCGCGCGCGGCGGGCGGACACTTTATGCCGTGGCCGCGGGCGAAAAGTACCTTACGGCAGCCGACACGGCTTTTTACACCGTCGAATTCGAGGAAAAATCGAAGTTTCTCTGCCTGCCGGACAACGGCGAAAATCTGCTTTACCGCGCGAAGGATGTCGAGGAACCGGATGTCGTCTCCTTCGAACCGGTATCCGCGGGGATATACAACAGCGGCAACGCCCGCAAAATGGCGCAGCTTTATGCCGACGACGAATATCTCCCCGATGAATTAAAGGGGCGCAACCCTTCGCAGGACACCCCGCTTTGCCGCGAGCTTGCGCGCGCCGTTGCCGAAAACGAGCAGTCCGATTGCGAGGATGACGAGATCGACAGCAGCACGCTGCGCTTTGTGCGGCTTTATTCGCAGAAATACCCCGGGATTTATTATCTTCTTGCCGTTTACGGCGATACATACGGGCGCTATTACGTGCGCGACAGATATCTGGGCAAATCGGTCATCTGCCCGCGTGAGATATCCGTGCGCATTTACGGTAAGGGCTGATGGAAATACGCGAGATAGCCCCCGGCGAAGCCGAGCAGGTGACGGGCCTGGTGCGCGACGCCATGGAGCACGCGGTCGATCTCGCCGTGCCGTTGGACGTGTCCACCGGCATCGGCTCCGACCGGCAGGGGGGGGGCGGCCCGCGGCGATATCAGCAG
>USHI01000188.1 GCA_900554405.1 uncultured Eubacteriales bacterium
GAGGTTATCGTCCCCCGCGACAGGCGCGTTAGGGAGCCGCAATCCGAACCGCACTAAGTTTGCACCGGCAGCGGCGCGTGTATCGAGCATCGGCGGGATCGATAGCGTTGCATAAACCGAATCGGTGAACAGCTCCGCACAGCCCTTGGAAAAATACTGCATTGCCTGGAAGTGAACCACACCCATACACCCCGCCTGCGCCATTTCGTTTGTCTGACGCATGATCGTCTGCGGGTCGGAGGAGAATATCCCAAGCCCCGGGACAACGGCGCAGCCGTCGCCGGCCGCTTCGACATACTGCTTCATCAGAGCGGTATATCCGTCGCCGTATGCCATGGGGTGAATCATGTCGAGATAACCCCTTTCGAGCCATTCAAAGGCATCGAGGTATACCGTGTTCATCGCGAAATCTATCTCCGGCGCGACATCCGCCGTCAAAAGCACGTTTGGGGCGACGGTATCGACCAAAGCGCGCATCCGCGCCACAAACGAGGTCACAAGCGACCTGCGGTACACGACAAAATCCTTCCAGTATGCGGCGTTGGTGTTATAGGTTATTTCGAGCTTTGCATATTGCGGATACGCCTTTTTGAAGCCGTTTATCGTTGCCGCATCGTAACCGAAATCGTTCCCGCCGAAGCGTTCGCGGTAGCGGATATAATCCAGCTGGAAGCCGTCGATATCGTAGTTTTCGAGGATATAGCGGTAGTTTTGCGCAAGCGAATCACATACCTCCGGCAAAGCGGGGTTGAGGTATGTCATGCCGGTCGTTTCGCCCTCGTAAAGATTCAGTCCTTTGTTGGAAACCGTCATCCATTCCGGATGCAGCCCCGCAAGGCTTTTTTTGAAGTTTTTGGAACTCGAGTTGCCGGAATAGAATACCGGCATCCACACATGGAGCTCCATGCCGTATTTATGGCAGGCATCGATATAGGCTTTCAGCACGTCAAAGCCGCCGAAGATCGGGTTTTGCGAAAGCTCGCTCCATTCGGGCGGTGAATATATCACGGTACAGTCGTAAAACGTCTCGACGGATATCATGTTCAAGCCGCCGTCGAAGCACTGTTTTACATATTCCTCCACCTCGCGAACGCTCTTTTGCGTGGGGCGGATCCACACTCCGCGGTATTCGGATGCTTTCTGATCGCGGAAAAGCGTTGTTATGCGCTTGTATTCCGCGGTGAGCACTTCATATTCGGAAACGTTTTCATCCGAAATGGGGGCAAGAGAAGAATATTTCGCCTCCGCCGCCCCCAACGCGGGGTTTGCCTGCCCGGAAACGACGGCAAGCGACTCCTCCGCGGCGGTTTTCGCCGCAAATGCGTTGTTGCGCGCGTGTTCGAGCGCGAGCTTGTAGGTGCCGCCGTCGCAAATAAATGTCACCGTTTTTGCGGAGGTATCATACGAGGCGCGCATCCCGATAACGATATTGTTTTTTATCCAGTCCTTCTTTTTCCCGTGGCCGCTCACGACAAAGCCGCCGCTCGGAATAGCGTTATCGTTGCCGCCGACGGAAACTACCGTTCCGCCCTCCACGACGGCTTCACAGCCCCATTCGTTGGTGCCGGTCGTCGCGCCGTTTTCGGGGGTATAGATGATCAGCTTGTTTTCGCCGCGGTATTCGTTCACCCCGTTATAACCGGATTTGTACACCGTGGGGGTTATCTCCGCGCCCGCCGGAAGGCAAAGCGCGGATATCAGCATGGCAAAAGCAAGCACAAGGGAATATATACGCTTATTTTTCATTTTTTCCGCCCTTTTTTCTGCGGCGCAGAAGAACAACTGCAGCGGCGCATACCGCCGCCGCGGCGGCGACCGCGCATATCACCTTTATCAGAGTTCCGCTTCCGGAAGATGAAGCGGTATCTCCGGAATCATCCGTGTTTGTCTGTTCAGAAACGGTGTCCGGCTTCGAAGATTCTTCCGGCACGGAGGGGATATCCGGTGTGTCCGGAAGCGCGGGAAGCTCGATATCCTTGTTCATAACGGTATAAAGCTTCGCAAAGCGTTCGATATCCTTGCGCACCGCGATGCGTGCGGTATCGCTCAGATCCGAATCGGCAACAAGCTTCAGAAGCGTTGCATAGGCTGTCGAATCGAAGCCGCTTTCCGTGGCTGTCGCGGCAAGTGCGGATAAAGCGCCGGTGATCGTCGATGCGCTCTCCTCGCCGACTGCGCCTGCGGGAAGTATGATCTTTTCGATACGCTCCCTGCCGTAATCAAGTATCGCCTTCGCGGCGGCG
>USHI01000189.1 GCA_900554405.1 uncultured Eubacteriales bacterium
CCGCCGTTGCGGACGGCGTGATCTGCGTCGTTTATGACGAGCCTGCTATAATCCCGAAAAACGGCTTTGTGATACGCTTCTGCGGTACGGGCGATATCCCCGCCGCGGGCAGCGTGGTCGAGACGGATATTTGCGAAAGCAGGAAGAGCTGCGGGCAATATGCCCGTATCGGCGACCGCGGTGTGATAGAGATTCACCACCGCAACGAAACGCGCGCCGATTGCCGCAGCGGATATATTTATGATAACGAATGGTATGCCGCGACGACCTGCACTTCCGGCGGCAGGGAGCTTGCCGTTGCGGGGGGAAAGATTATTGCGGTGAACGATGCCGGCAATACCGAAATACCGGAGGGCGGTTATGTGATATCGCTTTCCGCCGCCTACGGCGCAGCGGCGGCTGCAAAGGTCGGCGACAGTGCCGAACTGTGCACATCCGACCCGCTTTATACCGTGAAGCGGCTTGTCGTTTCGGGGCGCGACCGTTCGCGCACGGCGGCAAGTGCGATAATATATACCGAAAAAAGCGGTTCGACCCCGGTCGCGAAGGATGCCTCCGTTACGGAGCTTTCCGTTTCGGCGCAGGGCAGGGTGATATTGATCTCGGAAGGCGTTTCGGGCGGAACGAACGTGCCGAAGGGCGGTTATGTCGTTTCGGGGCCTTTGAACGGCAGCGCCGGATATTTCTGCGGCGTGCGCGAGGGTATGCGCGCCGCGATAAGCAGCGACGGAAAGAGCATTTATTTTATCGAGGATCCGACTGTCCTTTCCGAAAGCCTTTACGTCAAGCGGGAGGAATTCCTTGCCCGCGCGGAGGAAAGCTTCGCGAAATACCCCATCGACCGCAAGGCGATAGCCGATCGCTTTTCCGCCGCGGACAGCAGCACAAAGCCCGTCAGGGCGGGGCTTGAAAAGCTTGAGGCTGCGCTGGATGGCGCGGAATGCCTGCTTTACCCGGAAATCACGGTGGGCGACCGCGCAGCATGGGTGACGGTCGGCGAGCGCGGATATTCCGATGAGCTGATACTTCATTATAAAAACGAGCGCGAGGTGTTCCACGCCGTGGAATACGCCGCCGGCCTGGGGCTGAATACATTGATCGTGGATGACAGCGCGGGCGCCGGATACACCGGCTACCCCACGCAGGTGCCGGGGCAGGTCATGGCGCCGGAGCTTAACGGCTTTGACGTTCTGGATGCCTTTTCCCGCGCCTGCGAAAAGGAGGGCATAAGGCTTATCGTGATGCTTTCCGCCTGCCCGATGGCAAGCGGCAACGTGCAATGGCAGCCGGAGCATTATATCAATACGATGAGCGATAAATACCTGATAAGCAAAGCCGGGCGCGACCGCGACCCTTCGGGGCTTATAACGCTCGACCCCGCGGATGCCGATGTCCGCGCGATGAAGATCGCCGCGGCAGAGGAGATCGCTTCCAGGTACAAGATCTTCGGCATACAGTTCGATTACACCCGTTACCCGCTGCCGATATATTATCAGGAGCATAATTACGAGGATTTCGGTTATACCCCCGCGGCGGTGAACGGCTTCAAAGCGAAATACGGGGCGGACCCGCAAAAGCTTTCCATAACCGACCCGCTTTGGGAAAAATGGTGCAACTATCGTACGGATATCATCAGCGATTACGCGCGCGAGCTTTATAATGCCGTGAAATCGGCGGATGCCGGGCTGAATGTCAGCTTTACCTGCTTTGCCGATGCGGGCGACCGCAAAAAGTTTGTGTACCAGGATGTGGCAAGATGGGCTTCGGAGGGCTTTGCTGATGCGATATACCCGATGATCTACGGCGCGACGACCGACTATCAGCAGGGCTATGTCGATGAAAACGCGCAGCTTCTGCGCGGTTACCCCGTGGTCGTCGGCGTGGGGACATATGTCCGCGCAACGGTCGAATCCATGTACGAACAGCTTGTTATGCCCGCGGCTTCGCTTTGTGCCGGCAGCGCAAACTTCACGCTGCGCTATATAAGCGTTTGCGGGTACGACAAAGCCGTGCGGGAAAGCTTCCGCACCCCGGCGCAGCCGATCACCGGCACCCCGGCGGGCGAAACCGTCGCCGCGATGCTTTCGATGGTCAAAACCCAGCTCGGAAATATCCGCCCGTTTGCGGATATCCCGCAATCGGCAGATGATCATCTTGCTTCGGCGCTCGAATACAGCGGCGCCGGCGATACGGCG
>USHI01000190.1 GCA_900554405.1 uncultured Eubacteriales bacterium
CCGCCGTAAGTATATCCGCCGCGGGCATGGAATAAAGCACGCCGTCCGGCCCGAAAAAGCGCGGCAGCAGAAGCGCAAGCCCGAACATCGGGTCGGGCGCGCCGTACCTGCGAAGCATATTATTTATCGCCGCCATCGCCGCAACAAGCGATATCTGTGCAAGGAAGCTGCAAAGCCCGAGCGAAATAATACGCCCGATAACGCTCCTTTCCGGCACAAACGAGCGATTATCGTGCTTTATGCTCTTTATACGGAAGAGATACCAAGCCGCCTGCGCGCGGGGATCCTTTCACGCAGCGAGCCCAGGCGGTTAAGCGCTTCGCACAGCGTTTCATCCTTTTTGGCAAAATGGAAGCGGATAAGGTTATTTACCGGTTCGCGGAAAAATCCCGAGCCCGGCACCGCGGCGACCCCAACCTCCCGCGCCATGACCTCGCAGAATTCAAGATCGCTGTCATAGCCGAATTCCGAAATATCGACAAGCACATAGTAAGCGCCCTCCGGCTTGTTGTGAGCGATATGAAGATCATCCAGCCCGCGCAGGAAAAGCTCCCTTTTGCGGGTGTATTTTTCGAGCAGCGCATCGTAATAATCCTGCCCGAACCGCAGCCCGGGGATGATCGCCTCCTGCAGCGGCGCCGCCGCGCCGACGGTAAGGAAATCGTGCACCTTTTTTGCACGGTCGATTATCTCCGGTGGGGCAATGATATACCCCAGCCGCCAGCCGGTGACGGAATATGTCTTGGAAAGCGAGGAGCAGGACACCGTCCGCTCCCGCATTCCGGGAAGCGATGCAAAATATGTGTGCCGGCACGGCGCATATACGATATGCTCGTACACCTCGTCCGTAATGACATAAACATCGTATTTTTCGGCAAGCGAGGCTATGGTCAGAAGCTCTTCGCGGGTAAAGACCTTGCCGCAGGGGTTGGAAGGATTACACAGCACGAGCGCCTTCGGGCGAAGCCGGAACGCGTCCTCCAGCACGTCCGGATCGAACCGGAAATCCGGCGGAACGAGCGGCACATATATCGGCTCCGCGCCGCAGAGTATGGTATCCGCGGAATAGTTTTCGTAAAACGGCGAGAATATCACGACCCTGTCGCCCGGGTCGGTCACCGTCATCATCGCCGCCATCATCGCCTCCGTGCTGCCGCAGGTAGCAACTATTTCGGTATCCGGGTCGATCCCGAACCCCATATACCGGGATTGCTTTTCGGCAAGCGCTTCGCGGAAGTTCTGAGCCCCCCAGGTGACGGAATACTGGTGGAAATCCTCATGTGCGACCTGTGCAAGACGGTCGAGTATCTCCCTCGGCGGTTCGAAATCCGGGAACCCCTGCGAAAGGTTCACTGCGCCGTACCGCAGCGAAATGCGTGTCATGCGGCGGATGAGCGAATCGGTAAAGCCCGCCGTGCGTTCAGAAAGCTTCTGCATCCTTTTTACCTCCTGTATAGGATTTGCCGTCGTTGAGTATATGCTGCGGATCGAGCGCATCCTTCACGGCGTTCATTGCGGCAAGGTTTTCCGCCGCCGTCTCACGCAGGAAGTAGCGCCGCTTGGAAAGCCCTATGCCGTGCTCGCCGGAGGCGACACCTCCCAGACGGTATGCCTCGGCATAGGCGCGGTCCATACATTCGTGCAGCTCGCGCTGCCAGACCGGTTCGCTCCTGTCTCCGCGGACAACGCAGAGGTGCACGTTGCCGTCGCCCGCGTGGCCGAAGCTGACCATGCGCATTCCCGTTTCCGATTCCAGCGCATTTATAAATCGGATAAAATCCGCGGTATGGCTTATCGGCACAACGATATCCACCGGCTCCTGCTCCGAAACCGCCTCCACCGCCTTTACAAGCGCGCCGCGCACCCTCCATATTTCCGCCGCTTGCGCCGGGTCGGAAAGCGTGGTATATTCAAGCGCTCCGTTTTGAAGCGCAATGGCGCGCACGCGCTCCGAATTTGCCGCGACCTCGCTTTTGCGCCCGTCGAAGGTCAGAAGTATATACGAGCCCGCATCCGGGCGCGGATAACGCACGCCGGAAAAGGATTCGCCCAGGGCGACGACCTTGCGCTCCATAAATTCCACCGCCGTCGGATTCGCATCGGCACGAAGTATGGCAAGAACTCCGCGGATGCCGGTATCCAGATCGGGGTAAGGGATAAGTATGCTTTGCGAATATTCCGGCTTCGG
>USHI01000191.1 GCA_900554405.1 uncultured Eubacteriales bacterium
CGGGAATTTTATCCGTGCCGACGGCAGCGTGATATCCCGCCACAAGGGAATATCTCATTATACCATCGGGCAGCGCAAGGGGCTGGGGATCTCGGCGCCGGAGCCGCTTTATGTCTGTGATATTGACCCGGTGACACGCAATGTCACGCTCGGGAGCGATTCGGATCTGTTTTCCGCGCAGGCGGCGGTGGGCGGGGTAAACTGGATAAGCGGCGATATACCGGATCGCCCGGTGCGCTGCCGCGTAAAGATCAGATACCGCCAGCCGGAGCAGCCCGCAACGGTAACACCCTGCCCCGGCGGCGGCGCGGACGTCACCTTCGACGAGCCGCAGCGCGCGATAACCCCCGGGCAGTCCGCCGTTTTTTACGACGGCGACATAGTGCTCGGCGGCGGGACAATCAAACGCTCTTCGCGCTTCTGAGGCTGTTTCACCCGTTCAGCAGTGCAACCGAAAGGTTCAGCACCCCGGCGAACGTCACCCAAAGTAAATAAGGTATCTGCAAATACGCGCTCGGCGGGTATTTCCCGTAAAAGGATATTATCATTGCGAGTATCGCCGCCCAAAGCAGCAGCAGCCAGAAGAAGGCGGCGGTAAAGGCTTCGAACGTGAAGAAAAGGAACGGCCACACAAGGTTTATCAAGAGCTGCACGCCGAAAAGCACATAATTTCTGCGCACGCCGCCGCTGCGGTATATGAGGTAAAGCGAGATCCCCATGAGCGCATAGAGTATCCCCCATGCGATCGGAAACACCGCCGCGGGCGGAGCAAATACCGGTGTCTTTATCCTTTCGTATATATCCGCGCTGCCGCTTGTGAGCATACCGACGATAAACCCCGGCACGAGCGGTACGGCAAGGCAGATAAGAAACGGGACCAAACGGAAGCTGTTTTTCATGTCAAGCACCAATCCTTTCCGTATACGATTTATCTTACGCGCGCAGCGCCCCGTTTATACGGCACCGCGCCGCCGGAAATTTCAATATATTTTTGCATGAATACTTGCAATATCCGTTTCGCCGTGGTATAATAGCCGGGTGATCGGTACGGAGGCGTAGCTCAGTTGGTCAGAGCGTTCGGTTCACATCCGAGAGGTCAAGGGTTCGAGCCCCCTCGTCTCCACCAAAACTCCTGCGCAAAAGCGCGGGAGTTTTACTTATTCACTCTTCACTTTTCACTATTCACTATTGACTCTTATTTCACTGCACGGCGTTTTCCGTTCGGGCGTTTTCGGCAAAAATACGGCATTACAAAAAGGCTTGCGGATCGCAGGCCTTTTTTAGCATATTCGTTTGCGGCGGTCATTTCAGCCGTTTGCCCATTTCGATACGGACCTCGTGCCGGGCGGGGTCGTCGTTCGAATAGGAATACAGATCAAACCCGATGATCGAAAATCCGTTCTTTTTGTAAAATGCAATGGCTTTTTCGTTGCAGGTCTGCGTTTCGAGCACGAGCATCCGCGCGCCCGCCTTCCGCGCCGCCGACTCGGCGGAATGCATGAGCGCCGTTCCGACACCGCGCCCGCGGTTTTCTCCGCCGAACACGCAGATATTGCTTATACGGAAGCGGTTGTTCCAGCTCTCGGGCGCACATTCCGCAAAACCGATAAGTTCGCCGTTTTCGAACGCGCCGAAGGCGACCTGGTCCTCCAGCCATTCGGCAAAAAACACATCTTCAAAGGACCTTTCGACCGTGGAGCCGAAGCATTCATAGCGTACCGTGAACCCGTTATCATCCGGGCAAATATCGTAATACCCGTTTGTTTTGTACCGCGCGATGAACTTCCTGCCTGCGTATTCCTTTTTGTCAAGCTGCTTTATTTCCATAATAATCGCCTTTTGTTTTGCCGTGATTTTTGCCGAAAACGCCCGAACGGAAAACGCCGTGCAGTGAAATAAGAAGTCAATAGTGAAAAGTGAATAGTGAATAGTGAATAAGTAAAACTCCCGCGCAAAAGCGCGGGAGTTTTGGTGGAGCGTAGGGGATTCGAACCCCTGACCCCAACACTGCCAGTGTTGTGCGCTCCCAGCTGCGCTAACGCCCCAAACGGTATTGTGTGCGGTGAGCTCACGCCTCCGCGCGAATCATCTTACCATAAAGTAAAGCGATTGTCAATATATATTTTCCCCGCACGGGAAAATATATTGTTTATTCTGCCGGTGT
>USHI01000192.1 GCA_900554405.1 uncultured Eubacteriales bacterium
GTGCGGCGATGGCCGCTCCACGAGCTGCTTGAGGCAAAGAAAAGCTACAAACGCGTTGTCGTGGACTGCACCGAAAGCGACCCGGCAAGCGCGATAAACTACCGCATATGCCTGGAAAAGGCGGATGCGCTTATAAACGGCACAAAGCTGCTTATCCGTGCAACCGGCGCTTTGCGCGGGGTGATCGCCGCCGAGCATTACCGCACGCGCGCACTGCGCTCCGCCGCCGCGCTGATAGCCGATGAAAAGCTTATTGCGCTCGGCGCGGTGGCGGAAAAATACCCCGTGCCGGACGAATCGCTCATGTATGCGCTTTACGGGCGGGAGCTTGCCCGCGGGGAAAGCGCAGCCGATGCCGGCGTGCTTATTGTCGGTGCCGAATGCTCCGCCGCGCTGTACGAAGCGATGCTGACCGGCAGGCCGCAGACCGAACGGCTTATATCCGTGTGCGGCGAAGGGGTGGTGCACGAACGTAACCTCCGCGTGCCGCGCGGAGCGACCCTGCACGATGTGCTCGCCGCGTGCGGCGGGATGAAAAGGGGCGCATTCGCCATCGAAAACAGCCTCCTGCGCGGAAGGGTGATAAACGACGTTGTTTCGGATTCCTGCCGCGCGGTGATCTGCGCCTTTCCGCACAAAAAGCCGGTGAGCGAATGCGTCGGCTGCGGGGAATGCGTTTCCGCCTGCCCGATGCGGCTCGTGCCGCGGTATGCCGCATACGGGATAAAAAAAAGTCTGCTTTCGGAATACTGTATCGGCTGCGGAGCCTGCGAATACATCTGCCCTTCGGGAATACCTCTCGTTTCGCTGATAAAGCGGGGCGTGAAGCCCGCCGCGGAGGAAACGAAATGAACAAAAAGAGAACCTTTGCCCATACCGCCGAACCCGCATACGGCGGGGCGCTCGAATTGCTTGTCGCCGCTTTGCCGGTGCTTGTGTGGAGCGTTTTCCTTTTCGGCGCGCGGGTCATAACGATATCGCTGCTGTGCGCGGCAGCCTCCGCGGCCGCCTTTCTGCTGCGCCGCCGTTTGAGGGCGGACCCGTACGCCGCGGTGTTCGGGCTGCTGGCGGCGTTCACGCTGCCCGCCGCGGTCCCGTTTTATGTCGCTCTGTTTTCGGGAGCGCTGTGCGGCGCGGCGATGCACATAAGGCTTTATAAGCACAGAAGGAGCTTTTGCCCGTATATTCTCTCCGCCGCGGTGACGGGGCTCGTGTTCCGCGGTGCGACGGGCACCTTCACAAGGCCGTTCGCCTATTTCGGCGCCTTCGACATGATCGTCGACCCGCGCCTTATTCGGGGCTACCGCGTCATATCGCCGCTGCAATACATGGCAAACGGCAATGTTTACGAGGACGGCATATACGCCCAGCTTTACGGATACGCCTCCGGCAATCTCGGCGAAATAGCCGTATGTGCTCTGTTTCTCGCGCTCGCCTGGCTTGCCGTGCGCAAACGCGCGGATATCGCCTCGACGGCGGCGATGCTTGTCACCGTCATCCTGCTGGCGCTCGCGCTGCCCTCCGCCGATGCGGAAAGCAATTTTTATGCCTTTTCCCTGCTGTTTTCGGGCGCGATAGTCTTTATTTCGGTCTTTGCGCTGAACGACCCGTTTACCGCCCCGGCGACAAAGCGGTGCCGCCGTGTGTGCGCCGTTATCTGCGGGGCGATCGCCTTTGTACTGCGCAGGTATTCCGGCGCGGGCTTCGAAACGGCATATTACGCGCTGCTTGCGGTGAATGTGATATCCCCGTGGCTGGAACGCTTTCTGCTGCCGCGGCCGCTGGGCAAAGGAGCAAAACGGAATTGAAAAACGATATAATCACCGTAGAAATAACCGACATTCTTCCGGATGGAAACGGTGTCGGCAGGCGGGATGACGGCAAAGCCGTATTTATCCCGGACACCGCGCCCGGCGATACGGTCCGCGCGCTGATAATCAAGGAGCTTGCAAACCGTTCCGTCGGCAAGCTGATATGCGTGGAAAAGCCTTCGGGGATGCGCATCCCCGCGGATTGCCCCGCCGCGCGGAAATGCGGGGGATGCATCTTCCGGCATATCGAATACGGCGCAGAAGCCGAAATAAAGCGCGGATTTGTCGCCGCGGCGCTGGCGCGTATCGGCGGGCGGGGAGAAAACAGGGGGCCCCGCGGC
>USHI01000193.1 GCA_900554405.1 uncultured Eubacteriales bacterium
TTTCTGCCTCCCGGCGCAAGGCTCGGGCTTTCGAACGTTATCACAATGCTTGCCGCCGAAAGGCTGGGGCTTGCCGCTGCGCTTGCCGCTTCTGCGGTAAAATCGCTGTTTGTTCTGCTCACAAGGGGGTTCACCGCCTTTCTGATGAGCCTTGCGGGCGGGCTGATATCCACGCTGATATGCGGCATAATGCTTCGGAAAAGCACCGGGTGGGGCTATGTCGGCATAGGAATTATCGGCGCGGTGCTCCACAATTGCGCGCAGTCGGCTGTATGCTCCGTCTGGGCGGGAAGCGCGATACTTTATTATCTTCCGTTCCTTGCCGCCGCGTCCGTTGTCACCGGCGGGCTGAGCGGAGCACTGCTTGCCGCAGCGGCGAAATACATACCACGCGAAATAACAGAAAAGGGTGATGATCCTTGCAGAATGAATACAGACCGTTAAAGCCTTTTCCCACGCGCGGCGGGATAAGGATCCCGCACATAAAGGATACCGCGGGCGCGGTATCGCTGGTTATGCCGGTGCCGAAGAGCGTCGTTATCCCGATGAGGATGCATATCGGCGCGCCCTGCGTGCCCACGGTTTCCGTGGGGGACCGTGTGCGTATCGGCGATCTTATCGGCGACAGCGATGCTTATGTCAGCGCGCCGATCCATGCTTCGGTTTCGGGCAGCGTATCGGCGATAACCGATATCGAACTGCCGAACGGGAGCAGGACGAGCGCGGTGGAGATCATCTCCGACGGAAGCGGGGAAAGGGCTGATGTTGCACCGCCGAAGGTCGAAACGAGGGAAGAACTGCTGAAATCTATCCGCAAAAGCGGTCTTGTCGGCATGGGCGGAGCGGGCTTTCCCGCTTCCGTAAAGCTCACGCTGCCTGCCGGTGCGCGGGTCGATACGCTTATCATCAACGCCGCCGAGTGCGAACCCTACATAACCTCCGATCACCGCGAGATCATAGAGAATTCGTGGGATGTGCTTTCGGGGATATATGCGGTCAAGGAGCTTTTAGGTGTTCACCGCGTGCTTATCGGCATCGAATCAAACAAGCCGGATGCCATAAAGCTGCTTGCACGGATGGCGGATGACGACATTCGCGATCCGGAAAACGAGGTGCGCGTTGTCGAGCTGGATACCGATTATCCGCAGGGCGCGGAAAAAATGCTTATACGCGCCTGTACCGGGCGCGTTGTCCCCGCCGGCGGGCTCCCCTCCGATGCGGGCTGCGTTGTCATGAACGTAACATCGGTCGCCTTTCTCGCCTCCTACCTGAAAACCGGGTTGCCGCTTGTGAGCAAGCGTGTTACGGTCGCCGGCGGTGCGGTTGGGCATCCGTGCAACATTATAGTCCCCATAGGCACGCGGATAAGCGATATTATCGAATATTGCGGCGGATATAACGAGCGCCCGTCAAAGCTTTTGCTTGGCGGCCCGATGATGGGAACGGCGCTTTGCGGCGATTCGTTCCCGGTGATGAAGAATACGAACGCGATATTGGCACTGACGGAGCGCGAAGCCTATATCGAGCGCGAAAGCGCCTGCATCCGCTGCGCCGCCTGCGTTTACAATTGCCCGATGGGGCTTGCTCCGGTAACGCTTGCAGCCGCTGCGGAGCGGGGCGATACCGCGGCGCTTGTCAGGGGCGGGGTCGCAAACTGCATGGAATGCGGAAGCTGTACCTTTGTCTGCCCGGCAAAGCGTAATGTGCTTCAAAGAATCCGGCTCGGAAAAACGCTCGCAAGGGGGAAGAAGTAATGGAAAATACCCTGTTCGTCTCTTCGTCGCCGCATTTCCGCGGCGGCAGGCGCACGTCTCACATCATGGCTTGCGTGCTTTTGTGCCTTTTGCCTTCGGTAGTTGCTTCCGCGGTCATCTTCGGCGCACGCGCGCTGCTTGTTATCGCCGTATGCGCTTCGGTCTGCACGGTGACGGAATTTCTGTGCCGCCTTATCATGAAGCGCGTTCAGACGGTAAACGATCTTTCCGCGGCGGTCACGGGCGTTCTGCTCGCGCTGACGCTCCCGCCGGATATCCCGCTGCCGTTTGCGGTATTCGGGTGTGTGTGCGCGATCGCCGTTATAAAGCAGATGTTCGGCGGTATCGGCTG
>USHI01000194.1 GCA_900554405.1 uncultured Eubacteriales bacterium
CCCCCCCAGCCGTAATAAATGTTTTCTTCCAGCTCCTTTTCCACGCGCGCCGCTTCGAGGTCGGCTTCAATGGGAAGAACGCCGTCCGTGAGCTTGTGCTCGCCCTTTTCGCGGTCGTCATCATACCATGCCATTCCGTAGCCGCCCTTTTCCGCATCCGGCGTTTCATAGGTGCAGGGGTTCTTTTCGGTGTTTACCTTGGTGTATTCGCTTTTGTAATGTGTACCTTCCTTGTAATCGGGCACACTTGCTCCGGCGGTTACGGCAAGGCAGAGCGCCGCCGCTGCCGCAAGCAAAACAGATAAAAGCTTCTTCATGTCGGTTCCTTTCGTTGTGTTTATACCGTTATTTTACGTATTTACCGCCGTATTGTCAAGCAGGCGCGGGCAAAATGCGGCAAAGCATATTGCATTCCGGAAAAAAGTATGCTAAAATAATTTTAACATAGACCATGCGCAAACATTAAAAAACGAAAAGAGGAAGATCAATGTATTGCACCAATTGCGGAGCAAAGCTCGAACCCGAAGCGCGCTTTTGCGCTCAGTGCGGCACCCGTGTCGTAAAAGACGGGCCTGCGGAGCAGCCCGCGGAGCAGGCGGCGCCCGCTGCCGTATCCGAAAGCGTTACAGAACCCGTTGATCAGGAAAATGTCTGCGAAGTCTGCAAAACGGCAGATATCTCCGGAGAACAACCGCCGGAACCGCAAAACGCCGAGCCGTGCGTGCAGCACGAATGCTGCTGCGGGGCCGGGGAACCCGAACAGGAGGATACACAGCCCACCGCAGAGGAACCCGCACCCGAATGCCCCTGCTGCGCCGCAGCGGAAGAACCTTCGGTTGACGAACCTTCGGTTGACGAACCTTCGGTTGATGAACCTTCGGTTGACGAACCTTCGGCGGAGGAACCGAAAGCCGAAGCGCCGGCACAGAGCGAACCTTATATCGCCCCGGATGTCGCCGCTGCGCCGGTGTACGGCGGCGAAAATAAGCGCCCCTCCGCACCCCGCAGGACAAGCGTCGGCGGCCATGTCGCCTGCACGATCTGCGCGATATTCCTTGCGCTCTTCCTTATTGTCACTTATAGTGTCGCGGTCGTGCAGCATGTTTTCGACGGCGATTCGCTTGTTTCCTTTGTGAACGAGCTCGATCCTTCGCGCCTTGATATCGACGGGATCGCCTCCTCCGGCGTGCTTTCAGATTACGGTATTGTTTATGATGACGGCGATACACTGCTTGATGTCATATATAACACGCTCGGTGACGACAATATAACCAAAGCCCAGCTTGAGGCCATTCTCAACAACAAAAAGATCAGTGCCGCAGCGGGCAAGCTGATATCCGACACGATCGAAAGAATGCTTGCGGGCAAACGCGGAAACGTGCTCAAAACCTCCGATATCATGAAGCTGATCGAGGATAACCGCAAGGCTATCGAATCGGTCGTCGGCTATAAACTCACGGATGGGGATATGCTCCGTATCGAAGGGCTTATCGAGGAAAACTTCGGCGAAGCCATCGCGGCTGTATCGGTGGATAATATCGATCTCGGTGCGGCGGATGTGATCCGCGGAGTGGCACGCACGGTGCTTTCGAAATGGCTGCTTGTCGCCCTGTGCGTTATCTGCCTGATCCTTTCGGTGCTTATAATCGTCTGTGCACGCAGCTTCATGGTCGGTCTGAACTATGTCGGCGTTCCGTTTATCGTCGTCGGTCTGTTCTGGTCGATTTCCATGGGCGCTCTGCTTGTCGGCATACCCGGCATACCGTTCAAGTCTCTTGCTTCTGCCGTCGGCTCACTTGTGACAAAACCCATGTTCATTGCTGTTTCGATGTTCCTGTCCGGCGTTGTATGTATCGGTATCGGCATTATCATCCGCGGCGCTTCCGCAAGGAAAGCCCGTCGTGCATAACCGGATATATCATGAAAGGGGCTCCCGTATCCTGCGGAGCTCCTTTTTTTCGCTTTGCACAATTTGTGCGGTATTCGGCGCGATAAAATACGATCTTACCCGCGCCGTATTCGAGGGCGATGCGACACCTTATGCGGCGGCGGGTTTCGGCGGGTTTT
>USHI01000195.1 GCA_900554405.1 uncultured Eubacteriales bacterium
AAATGACCTGCATTGCAGCAGATAGCTCCGTCCTTCATGTTCATAAAGCTCTTTTCGGTGATAACGCCGTCGCAGCCTGTTACGGTAACAAAGAAATCACCCACCTTTGCGGCCTCTTCCATCTTCATTACCTTGAAGCCGTCCATAACAGCCTCCATTGCCTTTATGGGGTCTATCTCGGTGACGATAACGGAAGCGCCCAGACCCTTTGCACGCATGGCAACGCCCTTGCCGCACCAGCCGTAGCCTGCAACAACAACGTTCTTGCCGGCAACGATAAGGTTGGTAGTGCGGTTGATGCCGTCCCATACAGACTGACCTGTGCCGTAGCGGTTATCGAAAAGATGCTTGCAATCGGCATCGTTCACGAGAACCATCGGAAATTCGAGCACCCCTTCGCGCGCCATGGCGTGCAGGCGGATAATGCCCGTTGTCGTTTCCTCGCACCCGCCGATAACGCCGGGCAGAAGCCCGCGGTATTCGGTATGGAGCAGGTGGACAAGGTCGCCGCCGTCGTCGATAACTATGTTCGGGCGGCTCTCGCTTATCACGCGGGCGGTATGCCCTGCGTATTCTTCATCCGTGCAGCCGTGTGCGGCAAAGACGTTCATTCCGCCGTGGGCAAGCGCCGCGGCGACATCATCCTGCGTGGAAAGCGGGTTGCTCCCCGTGACATACATTTCCGCGCCCAGCCCTGCAAGCACGCGGCAGAGAAACGCGGTTTTTGCTTCCAGATGCACCGAAAGTGCTATTCTCATGCCGGCAAGCGGCTGCTGCGCGCGGTTATCCTCCAAAATACCACAAAGCAGCGGCATATTGCCCATTACCCAGCGGATCTTTGTTTCGCCGCTTTCCCAAAGCGATATATCCTTTATGTCGTATGCCATGTCAGCCAAGCTCCTTTGAAATGCGTTTTATGTTGAAGGAAAGCTCCTCTTCGTCAATAGTGAGCAGCCTTCCGCCCTCCATGAGTATTTCGCCGTTTACGATAAGGGTGTCCGTCTCGCTGCCGTTTGCACTGTAACAGATCGCGCTTGCCGGGTCGGCGCAGGGGTTCATGTGCGGGGCACGGGTATCTATAAGCGCGATATCCGCAAGGTACCCCGGCTCGATCCGTCCGAGATCGCCGTATCCCAGCGCTTTTGCGCCGTTTTCCGTCGCAAAGGCCATCACCTCGCGCGCGCTTATCGCGGTGCTGTCGCGGCATACGCCCTTGTGGATGAGCGAAGTGAAGTTCATTTCGGAAAACATATTCAGCGAATTGTTCGATGCCGCGGAATCGGTGCCTATGCAGAGGTTCACGCCCGCATCAAGCAGCTTTTTCGCCGGGGCAAAGCCGTTGCCCAGCTTGAGATTGCTTTTGGGGCAGAGTGCGACGCTTGTTCTGCTTTCGGCAAGCAGGGCAATATCCGTGTCCGTAAGCTGTACGCAGTGAGCGGCAAGTGTTTTCCCGGAAAGCATACCGAGCCCCGAAAGGTATTCCGTCGGAGTGCAGCCGTGAACGCGCAGGCAGTTTTCAAATTCCGAAACGCTTTCGGAAAGATGTATGTGGATGCCCTGCCCGAGCTCCCCGGCAAGGTGCAGGATCCTTTTCAGGTATTCCTCATCGCAGGTATATATGGAATGCGGACCGAGCATGAAGGTTATCCTTTCGCACCCGGCGAACCGCTCGCACTCGGCGATATGCTCGTTTATGCGGCGCTCACCGCCCTCCGGGCCGGAAAGTCCGCGTGTCATCACCGCGCGCAGCCCGCATTTCTGCGCCGCAGAGGCGGAAGCACCGGGGAACATATGCATATCGCAGAAGGTGCCGGTGCCGGTGCGTATCATTTCCGCGGCAGCCTGCATTGCGCCCCAGTATGCCTGATCCGGGGTCATTTTATCCTCGCGCGGCATGACCCCCTCGAAAAGCCATTTTTCGAAGGGCATATCATCCGCACAGCCGCGAAGCGGCGTCATATACGCGTGAGTGTGCGCGTTAACGGCTGCGGGCATGCAGATCATGCCGGCGGCATCGA
>USHI01000196.1 GCA_900554405.1 uncultured Eubacteriales bacterium
AGCTCTCGTCAGCTACAATAATAACACACTGCCCCGAATTTGCAAGCATATAGCACAAAATTCGCTCATGCTCGATTTGCGCTATTTGGATAATTGACGCAAATCGTAAAAATGACTGGATTTTAGACCGCTTATAAGGTATAGTTATATTGCGATAATATCGATTACAGGAGAGCATTGATTTGGGGATTTCAAATGTGCTTGAGCTTTTAGGCGGTGTTGCACTGTTCCTTTTCGGCATGGCCCCTATGGGCGACAGCCTGAAAAAGGTCGCAGGCAACAAGCTCGAGCTTATTCTGTTCCGCCTTTCGAGCACGCCCCTTAAGGGCATTCTGCTCGGCACCGGCGTCACAGCCGTTATCCAGTCGTCCTCGGCAACGTCCGTCATGGTCGTCGGCTTTGTAAACTCCGGGATAATGACACTGCGCCAGGGCATAAACGTTATCATGGGCGCAAACGTCGGCACAACTATCACCTCCTGGCTGCTCAGCCTCGGCGGAATATCGAGCGACAATGTCTTTGTCCGCCTGCTCAAACCGACATCGTTCACTCCCGTGCTTGCACTTATCGGCATAATATTTATTATGTTCTGCAAGGACAGTCGTAAAAAGGATGTCGGTACTATCCTGCTCGGGTTCGCAACGCTTATGTTCGGTATGGACGCGATGAGCTCTTCCGTTTCCGTTCTTAAAGATATACCCGAATTCACCAACCTCTTTATAATGTTCGAAAACCCGATCCTCGGGCTGCTTGCCGGTTTTGTACTCACGGCGATCATCCAGTCCAGCTCGGCTTCCGTCGGTATATTGCAGGCGCTTGCCGCCACGGGCGCCGTTACATACGGCGCGGCGATACCGATAATCATGGGTCAGAACATCGGTACCTGCGCCACCGCAATGATATCGTCTGTCGGCGCAAATAAAAACGCAAAATGCGCCGCAGTCGTGCACCTGCTGTTCAATGTTATCGGTGCCACGATACAGCTTGTGCTGTTATGTATAATCAAAGCGGCATTTGCCCCCGCGCTTCTTGGTGAAGCGGCGACAATGTACGGCATAGCTGTTGTCCACACGATATTCAACGTTCTCTGCACGGCGATGCTTATCCCCTTCGGCGGTCAACTTGAAAAGCTCGCAGTGCGTCTTGTACCCGGGGATAAGGATTCCCAAAAGACGGTCGAGCTGGACGAAAGACTTCTCGCCACCCCTTCCCTTGCCTTGCAGCAGAGCCGCTCCGTCGCAACGGAAATGGCGACAATATCCGTCCGTGCAATGCACAATGCTCTGCTTTCCTTTACCGAATACACATCCGAGCTTGCGCAGAGTGTGCGCAACGACGAGGACACCTGCGACCGTTATGAAGACATACTCGGCACATACCTTGTTCGCCTGAGCGCACAGAAGATGGGCGAACCGGAAACCGAAGAAGCCACAGAGCTGCTGAAATCCATCGGTGATTTCGAACGCATTTCCGACCATGCGGTAAACGTTCTCCGTTCAGCAGAGGAACTGCGCGACAAAAAGCTCACGCTTTCGGACAACGCACGCCGGGAGCTTGAAACCTTTTCAAGGGCAATAAACGATATTCTGGATCTTTCGCTGCGTGCGTTCGAAAAAAACGATATCGCGCTCGCATCCGAGATAGAACCGCTCGAACAGGTCATCGACAAGCTTAAAGAGCAGATGCGCACTCGCCATATACTACGTATGCAGCAGGGCAATTGCAGCATCGAGGTCGGTTTTGTTTGGTCGGATATGCTTACCGATCTCGAACGCACCTCCGACCATTGCTCCAATGTCGCCGGTTGTATAATAGATACCGCCCAGCACAACCTGAATCTCCACGAAACGCTCAACCTAACCAAAACCAAGGATGCCGATTTCAAGGAAAAATACGAAAGATACGCCGAAATATACCGTTTGCCCGCACCGATAGAGATCGGCGATTCCCCCGCAGAAGCATAACAAAAAAACACAAAGCCTCCGTGTATTCTCCCGGCGGCTTTTCATATGCAAAA
>USHI01000197.1 GCA_900554405.1 uncultured Eubacteriales bacterium
TCCGTGGAGGAAACCGGGGGGCCCGCCGCAGCAACAAACAGCCCCGCCGCAAAAAATACGGCAAGACTTTTGAAAGGCTTTTTCATAAACATTAGCTCCTTTATTGAGTTACCGCCGTGATTATACCATTTCCCCGCCCCACAAATCAATAGCTTGCGCAAAAAGATATGTGAAAACGATTTTTTGCTTGAAACACCGGGGCAAACATGATATATTGTTATGTGAATATATCAGGCGGAGGAGCCGTATGAAGAAAACCTTTTCGTTCATTGCCCTGTTGTTTATTCTTATTCCGCTGTTTTGCACCCCCGGCACGGCAACGCCGGAGGTATTTACCTTTGACATAACCGATTACGATGCAAAAACCATCGGCGGCGGTGTTGTTATCTACCGCGCAGGAGATACCGCAAAAACCGTGAGTGCTTCCGACCACGAGCTCGGGAGCGCAATGCTGCTGACATTTGATCAAAGCGGCAGGCTTTACGAGGCCGGTTCATCCATATTGCCCACGACAAGCGATTATTACGGTGCGCAGACAAGCTTTACCGTGCCTGCCGGAGGGTTCACCGTTGCTTTTGACAGCAGATCCCCGGGCGGGCTAGGCACGCTTTACAACAAGGTCATGGACGGCATAATGATCTACAACGCCACCGTTTCCGTGACATACGACATGACGGCAAAGCTTGATGAAGCGGCGGGAAAGCTGAGTATAACCTGCGGCGATCCGGCACCCGATACCGAAGCGACAAAGCGGTATCTGTTTGTCGGCAACAGCACGACATACTTCAACGGCAATCCGATAAAGTTTGAAGCGCTCTGCCGTGCGGCAGGGCTGGATGTAAAAGCCGAATACTGCACCTTCGGGAGCGCATATCTTTCCGAATTTGCAAGCGAAACGCACGAACGCGGCAAAGCTTTCCGCCAAAAGCTTGCCGAAAGGAAATACGATTACATAGTCTTCCAGGATGCGGCGAAGGCTTCCTATGCCCAAAGCGACGAGGCGCTTTCCGTTCTGATCCCGCTTGCAAGGGAAAACGGCGCGACACCGCTGCTTTATATGCGCTATTCCACGACGGTGCAGGGAGCGGCGAAGTTTTATAATACCTACACCCGTCTTGCGGAAAAATACGAGGCCGCCACCTGCAAAACCGCAGTCGCCTTTGCCTACTGCATGGAGGATCACCCGGAGATCATCCTTATTGCCGAGGACGGCGGGCATCATTCCAAGGAAGGCAGCTATCTTGCCGCCTGCACCTGGCTTTATTCCTTCGGCGGCATCGACCCGCGCGGCAATACCTACACCGCCGGGCTGGATGCGGAGACCGTTTCCGCCCTGCAAAACGAAGCGTACCGCGCCGTTGCGGAGGAATACAACGGCGAGATCGCAAGCGTTTCTCAAAAGGTAATAGACGGTATCGCATATGAAAACGCCGCGCTTGGCAAGGCATACACCCCCACCGGCGAGGCATATGACGGTGCATGGACCGACACCGACGCGGACGGAAAGCCCCTCGGCAAGCTGACGGACGGTATTTCTGCAGCCGCCGGAGATGATACCGAGGTCGGCTGCTACACCGGGAAAGCACAAAGCATTACAATTGATCTCGGCGCAGTGTACGATATAAAGCTTATCGAAACGCGCATTTTCGGCAACCCCGGTTGGGGTATTCCGGACCCGGCGGATGCCGAAATAGATATTCTGATATCCACCGACGGAAAGGATTTTGTCCGGCTTGCAAAAGCGGAAAAGGGCAGCGAGAAAACGGAAGGCGAATGGCGTTCGCGTTTATTCACGCTTGAAGCGCAAAACGGCGAGAGGGCAAGATATATACGGCTTTTCTATTCGCTCGGGGGCAACTTTCTTTGGACGGACGAAATAGCCGTTTACGGCAAGCAAGCAGCACCCGCGCAGGAAGACACGCACGAAAGCGACACGCAAAGCACGGGTTCGGTTACGGGCAACGAAAAAAGCGGCAAGGACGGATTTCCCGCAGCCGCGGCTGCTTT